>DATNHU010000307.1:0-11963 GCA_035604795.1 Candidatus Limnocylindrales bacterium | reverse complement strand
CACAGGATTCGTGTTCGGCCCGGGTGCATCCACGATCTTTTTGACCGCGCGATCGGCGACTGTCAGCACATAGATGGCTGCGGTATCCGCCGAACCCAGGTCAGGGTCGCGCTGAGCGGAAAACGCGATGCGCGCGCCGTCCGGCGACCATGAGAACCCTCCAACGGTGAAAGTAGTCCCTTCGGTGAGCTGGCGCGGCTCGGGCACATGCGCGCTGTCAATCGCTTCGGGGTCGGCCAACTCTACCATCCAAAGTTGGGTCATGGAATAATCGCCGCTGATAATTTGTATTTCGCCGTACTTCTCGTCACGATCTTTGCGTCCCTTTGTCGATGCATCCGCGCTGGTGAACGCGATGCTGTGGCCGTCTGGCGCCCACCCGAATGAATTCACACCAGTCTCAAACTTGGTTAGCTCGCGCGCTTCGCCGCCTGTCGCCGGAATCAAATAGATTTGCGATTTATTTTCCTTGGCACCGGAGAGCAGCGGCGGGCGATCTGACAGAAACGCGATCCATTTCGAGTCGGGCGACCACTGTGCGTCGGAGCTCGAACCTTTTCCGCCCGTCAGGCGGAACCGCTGCGCAGAGGACGTGTCGGCAAGCCACAGTTCACGCTCGAACGCATTGCTCTCCCAATTTGTGCGCGTGATTTCGTAAGCCACCCAGCGTCCATCCGGAGAGATCCGGGGGGCGCTGGCGCTGCGCATTTCCAATGACTGATTGATCGTCGGCGCCCCGGCCGGCGCGGTCGTCAGTGAATCCTTGGCCTGCTGAGCTGACACGGGTGGCGCAATCGCTGCGACGATGGCCAAAATTATTAGTGAACTCGAAAGGCGCGGAAATAATGTCTTCATTGCAATTCTCCCGGAGTACATCTCCAAATCCATCGCGAAAATTCACGGCAACCGTATTGAAAATCCTGGCATGCCCAAAACTACAGAGGTTATCCGCTGGGCATCCGGTTAGGACGCCCGAGGGATCTGTGGCTGCCACGATCCAAGAAGAAAACAACCTAAGATATTCGATATGGAAGCAAAGTCAACAGAGCGAACTAGTGTCTAAAGAAAATCATCCACCGACCTTTACATCAAGGTTGAACCCCCGCGTACACCGGGATTGCCGCGCGGGACACATTCTTGTACACCACTCCGCCCTTCATCACGAACACAACTCTTCGCACCGCGGTGATGTCTTTCACCGGGTCGCCATCCAGCGCGATGATGTCCGCCTGAAGTCCGGGCGCGATCGAGCCGATCTTGTCGCCCATTCCCATGGCTTCCGCGCCGATCGAATTTGCGGAAACCATCGCCGCCATGGGGTCTTGTCCCCCGTCGCGCACGCGATCAATAAATTCCTCAGCATTTCGGCCGTGCGCGCCCGCGACTGCGTCCGTGCCGAATACTATTTTCAGCCCGATGATTTTCACAGCGTGCTGCATCAGCTCGTGGTCGGCGGGAATGATTTTTTCCATGGCCGCGAATCCCTCCTCGCTGTAATTGCCGATGCCCAGGTAATGCGCTCTGTTTTGAAGGTAATTCTCGATCACTAAACCAGCCTGCGGATCGAAATAGGTTCCGCGCTGGGCGAGCAGGCGCAGATCATCATCGGTAGCAAGCGTGCCGTGCTCAACTTCGGTGCATCCGGCCAGTGAAGACGCGCGGACTGCGGCGCCATACGCATGCACCAGCGTCCGCAACCCGAGTTTCTTGGCCTCATCGCATGCGGCTTCCAGTTGCTCCTGCGAGAGGGTCAACCCGCCGCCATCGCGGATGCTTTGTGACGCAAAAATCTTGATAAGGTCCGCGCCAGCCTGGGATTGCGTCCGGATATATTCTCGCATTTGATCGGGGGTGCCGGTGCGTTCGCCGCGCCCAACCAGCGGCTGATTTGCAGTCAGAATTCGCGGGCCGGCAAGAGCGCCCCGGGCGATGGCGTCTCGCAACGGTTTATCGTCCGGAGCCCCCACACTTTGTACCGTCGTGAAACCCGCCATCAAGGTCAGCCAGGCATTGGAGGCAGCCGCCAGCGCGTCCTCTTCCTTCGAGGCACTTGCTCCTGCAAACCGCCCGTCCGCGCCGAAGTGCCAGGTAATATGCACATGCGCGTCAATCCAGCCGGGAAGTACGGTCAACGACCGCAAGTCGTAATCGGCGGGAGCTTTCTCTCCTTTGGCAGGTTCGACTGAAACAATTTTCGAGCCCTCGACAACGATCCTCATGTTGCGAAGCACGTTGCCGCGCCCATCGAAAATGGTGTTCGCAGCGATTACAATGCGCTTCCCCTGAGCAGGAACCGTGTACGAGAGGTAAACCCCGAGTACGGCTGCCAGGAAATATTTCATCGTCACTCGCATCCGAGACTCCTTTGAATGGTGGATTGGAAGTCATGCTCTATCACGATTGAAGGGCCGTGTCACGCCCGGACTTAGGGAACTAAATCTAACCTATATAGTATAAGTAATAGGTTAGTTTGGCCGCAGGACTAACCTCTTTAGATTCAGCTATGGCTTGGGGCTCATTTTGCTCCCAGCTTCCAGCACGGGGGCGCTTGAGTGGTTTGCCCTCAAAAGCATCTCCGAGATCGTGAGCCACAAAACTCATTGGCGAAATCCCTCCGCTGTTGCTATTCTCACTTGCGAATTTGCTTCGATTCGGTGGATCAAGATGCCTAAGGAAGTAATCCGAGTGGTTCTGTTCGCGCCGGGCAGCGAAGATTCGCGCGTCCGCAAGCCATTCGAGGAATTGGCGCAGGGGTTGCGGAATGAGCTAGGAAAGAATGTCCTGCGGCTGGCCTACATCCAATTTGCATCCCCCAACCTGGCGGAAGTGGCCGAGGAAGCGGCCAATGACGGAGTCGCACGCTTGCGCGTTCTGCCGCTGCTGCTAACTCCGGGAGGACCATTGGACAAGGAAATCCCTGAGCAGGTTTCCGTAGTGCGCGCGCAAGTTCCACAACTGACCGTGGAAGTTCTTCCATCGGTGGGTGAGCACCCGCGCATGCGCACGTTGCTTCACGCTCTTGCGCGCGAAGCAGCGAAGTTTTAATTCGTGGTTGTCACCGCTTCATTCCTCACCGCCCGCGCCGAAGGATCGATCCCCTGCGAGATCCAAACCTTTGAAGCAAGCTATATCAGCACGGGGGAAATGTGCGCCCGCCGGAATGTTATTCGATCCGCAAAATCTCAAGAACATCGAGCCGGGCAATGCGACGGGTGGCGGCCCCAATGCTGGCTGACGCGATCAGAGAAATGAAGAGGATGGAGAGAAGGAATGTTACGGGATCTGTGGGCTTCGCTCCTTCAATCAAGCTTTCGAGAAAACGTCCAGTGAACATAGCGCCCGCGATTCCGCAGATTGCGCCGAACGTGACAGTCAGTAATCCGCTGCAAAGCAAGTTTGTCCGAAGGCCGGTCGGCGTGGCGCCGAGCGCCATCCGCACACCCATTTCACGCGTCCTTTGCGCGATGGCGTAGGAAACAACGCCGTAGATGCCAATCACGGCTAGCAGCAATGCGAACCCCGCAAAAAACATTACTGTCGTGCGATAAAACTTCGGACGTGCGACCACGTCGTCCAATCTCTGCTCCATCGTTTTGACGCCGATGACAGGGACTCGCGGATCTACAGACCGGATTGTGTCGCGGATGGAGGGAAGCCAATTTTCGGCGGGACCGTCCACACGCACCACGAAGGCAGGACGGAAACCACGCGGAAAATCCGCTGGAATGAAAATCTGACCTGCATCTGCGGTGTCCATGCCGTCGTCCATATAATCCATTCCTTTAACGACGCCGATGATCTTCCAAGATGTTTCTTTGCCTCCGGTAATCTGATGATCCAGCACGTCCGCCGGCGATCCAAATGCGCTGGCGAAGCGTTCGTTCACGACTGCCACCTTCGCCCCGGATTGTATTTCCGCGGCGGTGAATTCTCGGCCGTTCAGAATCGTTCCGCCCATCGTCTTGAAATAGTCGGCCAGAACCGGGACGAGCATGGCGTGGATGGACGATCGCCCATCCAACCCCCAGCGTCCCCCGATGAATCCATGCGCGTCGAGCGGAAGGAATTCGGTAGCGCTTGCGCTCCGAACGCCGGGGACCCGCAAGATTCGGTCAAGCGTCTCTTCATAGAAGGGAAGCCTGTGCCCATCGAGGTCGTGAGTTGTGCCATCCAGAGACACGCCCGCCGTGACCAGTCCCTTCATGGCGAAGCCGCGATCGATTCGCATGATTTGGACGAACGCGCGCCCCACCGAAACCGACGCGGTCAGGAGAATGATCGTAAGCATGACCTGCCCGGCGACCAGTGTCTCGCGAATCAGACGAGCGCCGCGGGTGCTGCCTGACCCTCGAGTTCCGAACACGTGAGCTCGGCCCGCGTACAATGCCGGCATTACGCCGAACAGCAAGCTGCTGATGATTGCGGCCGCGACAGTGAAACCCAGCACTCGCCCGTCGAGAATTGAATACGTCTGTGTGGAGAGTGGCGCCGGTTGAACCTTTGCCGCAATGGAGGCCGCCCAAAACGCGACAAATAGTCCAGCGACAGTTGCAACCAAAGAAAGAAGCAAACATTCGGTCAATAACTGCCGCGCGATCCTACCCCGGCTTGCTCCCAGTGCGGAGCGTATGGAAAGTTCCTGGGCGCGATCCGCGGTGCGTGCGATTAAAAGATTCGCAACGTTTGTGCAGGCAATCAGCAGGATCAACACCACCCCGGCCATCAACACCAGCGAGGCATTTCTCACAGGCCCTGCATGCTCGTTTTGTAGCGAAATCATCTCCGGAAAAAGGCCGCGATTCACCGATTGGCCGCTTGCCGACCGGAGGCGCTCCACTTCGATGGCAAATGCCGCGCGGGCTTGCGCCCAGGTGATCCCCGATTTCAGCCGGACGATCGTTTTCCAGCCGTAATTCCCCTGAGAATATTGTGCGGCCTTCCAGAGAGCGGTGCCGCTTGGAAACTCGAACCCTGGCCGCGCCACACCAATGATGGTGAGCGGCGCCCCATTTAAGCGTATCGTGGCATTGAGAACTTGTGGGTCGCCTGCGAAAAGCTCTTGCCAGAGTCCGTAGCTGATCACCGCGACATCGTTCTGCCCGGGCGAATCCTCACCGTCGTGGAAGGTCCGCCCAAGCGCGGGCTGCGCGCCGAGGAGCGAGAAAAAATTCCAAGACGTTTGGGCAATATGCGCTCTCACTACGCTTTGTACTTCCCCAACATTGAAGTCGGCTTCCTCGAAAAGCGCGGCGTCTGCCAGGTATGAGCTTTGCTCCTTCTGCCATTGGTGAAATTCTTCCGCGGTTGCGCGTGGCGGAAAAAATTTCTCGAGCGAAGCAAGCCGTCCTGGGTCGTGGAATGGCAATGAGCGCAATAGCAGGGCGTTCACCACGCTGAAAACTCCGGTGTTTGCGCCGATTCCGATGGCCAGGGCGAGAATCGCGAAGGCAGTGAATCCGGGGCTCTTCCGGAATTTTCGCGCGGCATATCGGATGTCCTGAAGCAAATGCTCAAGCCAAATGATTGGCCACGTCACTTGCGTCTCTTCCGGGAGCCGCGCTATTTCACTGTTTTTATCATGCTTTTTCGCGGACATTCGAGGGAAAGGTATGAAACTCGCCATAGACTGTCAAGAGGCGCACACAATTTTCCGAAGGACTGCCCGATGGTGTACATTGGAAGTATCAATTATATAGTCAGGAAGCCTCATGACTCCAACACAACCATCGCAACTGTCGTCGCAACGCGCCGGAACAACGGAAAACTCGGCCACGCGCCGGGATACGCTCTCCATAACGGATAACCGCACGGGCAAGAGCTACGAAGTGGCTGTTACCGATGGCGCCATTCGTTCGCTCGACCTTCGAAAGATCAAAGTCAATAACGAAGATTTTGGATTGATGTGCTACGACCCGGCATTCAACAACACAGCGTGCTGCATCAGCCGGATCACCTTCATTGATGGCGATAATGGGATTTTGCGCTACCGCGGGTACTCCATTGAAGAGCTTGCGGAAAAAAGCACCTACCTCGAAACGGCCTACCTAATCCTTTACGGAGAGCTTCCCACCACGCAGCAGCTTTCCAGTTGGACCTACCACACCTCGCACCACACTTTTATTCATGAGAGCATCAAAAAATTTCTTGACGGCTTTCACTATGATGCCCACCCCATGGGCATGCTGATTTCCACCATTGCTGCGCTCTCCACTTTCTATCCCGATGCCAAGGACATTTTCAACGAAGAATCGCGCCTGAAGCAGACTTGGCGCCTGATTGGAAAGATGCCCACGCTTGCGGCATTCGCGTACCGGCACAGTCTGGGAATGCCCTATGCCTATCCGGACAACGACCTGAGCTATCCTGGCAATTTCCTGAACATGCTGTTCAAGACCACCGAAATGAAGTACCGGCCCAACCCCACGCTGGAGCGCGCGCTGGACATACTTTTCATTTTGCACGCGGACCACGAGCAAAATTGTTCGGCCAACGCTATGCGCAGTGTAGGCAGCTCGCATGTGGACCCATTTTCAGCAACGGCGGCGGCCACCGCGGCGCTTTACGGGCCGCTGCACGGCGGCGCAAATGAAGAAGTCCTGCGAATGTTGATGGAGATCGGCTCGGTGGCCAAAGTCCCGGGTTACATAAAGCGCGTGAAGGCCGGCGAAGTGCGGCTCATGGGTTTCGGCCACCGCATCTACAAGAACTACGACCCACGCGCGCGCATCATCAAGCAGGAAGCCTATAAAATCTTCGAACTGATGGGCAAAAACCCTCTTCTTGAGATTGCGCTGGAGTGCGAGCGCATTGCCTTGGAGGATGACTACTTCGTTTCGCGCAAACTTTACCCCAACGTGGATTTCTACACCGGGCTCATCTACCAGTCGATGGGCTTCCCCATGACCATGTTCCCCGTTCTTTTCGCCATTCCTCGAACGTCCGGCTGGATAGCGCAGTGGCAGGAGATGCTGCTCGATCCCGAGCAGAAAATCGCGCGCCCGCGCCAGATTTATCTGGGCCACGATGAACGGCCTTATGTCCCGCTGGAAGCACGTGGATAAGTCCAGGAGGCAGTGCATGGCCTCGACCGGGCTGTGGTGCCGTTAACACACAGTTATCGTTAAAACTGAGGAAAACCTTTTGCCCGTTTTGGCGTCTGTATAGGTGGGGTGGTGTGGCACCCTCCGGGCGGGTTGGGCCCTTTCGGCTAACTTACGCCTGATCCCAGAAATACCTGATTTCCAAGGCAGAACGCGTCGGAGGCCGGGCACTCACAGTGTCGGATTTCTTATCACATCGAGCCATTACAGACACGGAGCCAACCTCCGCGAGAGCGGAGATGCCTGCGCGTGGTGAGCCGTCCTTGCCCGTTGGACAGGCAAGACTGGCGCGGCCGCAGAGTCCGTGGCGGAAGCCATGGATTTGGGTCGCTGTGCTCGTGCTGGTCGCTGCGGGCATTGGCTACGCGATGGTCCGGCGAACTCAAACCGGCGGACAAACCGCCGCGGATACCACCCGGACGGCGAAAGTGGAACTTAAAGATTTCATTCGCACGGTGCGGGTGAGCGGAACGGTTGAAGCCGTCGAAAGCCATCCCATCGTTGCGCCTCGGCTGGCGATCCAGGCCGCAAACACCCTGGTCATCACAAAGCTGCTTACGACCGGAACTGTGGTCCACAAGGGCGACCTGGTGGCGGAGTTCGACCGCCAATCGCAAGTCCGAGACGCCCTGGACCGCGATGCGGAGTACAACGATTTCGTGGAGCAGATCAATAAGCTGAAAGCAACACAGGCATCAGACAAGGCCGTGGACGACACGGACATCAAAACGGCGGAGGACGCCGTTTCCACCGCGGCTCTGGAAGTCCAGAAAAATGAAGTGATTTCGAAGATCCTGGGTGAAAAGAACCAGGAGAACCTGGACGAAGCCAACGAGAAACTAAGGCAGTTGCGCGCTACCTATCTCTTAAAGCGGCAATCCGCCGAATCCGCTTTGAAACTGTTGGAGAGCCAGCGTGATGCAAAGCTATTGGCCAAGGAGCATGCGACCCAAAACGCTGAATTGTTGAGTATCCATTCGCCGGCGGACGGACTGGTAGTGGTTAACTCAACTTTCAAGCAGTCCGGAATGGCGGAATGGCAGGAGGGCGATCAGGTTCGCGCCGGAGCGGCATTCATGCAAGTCGTGAATCCGGGCGCCATGCGCGTGCGCGCCGAGGTGAATCAGCAGGATTTGCCTGAAATCCAGCCAGAGCAACGAGCCGAAATTCGTTTGGACGCTTATCCCGACATGGTATTCCACGGCAAAGTGGACCGGATTTCCTCGGTCGGAGTCGCCGACGATTTTTCATCCACGGTGCACACTTTCGTGGTGATGTTTTCGATCGATGGAGCGGATCCCAAACTATTGCCGGATCTTTCCGCTGCCGTGGACGTAGAACTGGAACGAAAACCCAACTCCCTGGTTGTCCCGCGGGATGCGTTGATTGCCAGAGACGGGAAATTGTTCGTACGAGTTTCCTCGGGGAACGGCGCGCAGGAGCGCGAAGTCAAAGTGAGCGCAATGACGGATGTAGATGCGCTATTAGAATCGGGTGTACAACCCGGCGAGACTGTAATTCGCGGTATCGCGCCGGATTCGCTCAGGGCTGCTACCTCCGCAACTCCCTCGGCGAAGCAATAACTGAGAATAGCTGCAAGCGAGGAACACAAGTTCACAATGACTGTGCTTAAGAAGCGGGGATGGATTATTTTTGTCTGCCTGGTGCTGTTGGCGCTGGCCGGAGGCGGTACATGGCTGTTCGGCATGCGCCATGGAGCGGGAAGTGTTTCCGCGGCGGCGGGCATCCCCAGTTCGGAAGTTATCCGGGGCGAATTGGTGGATACCATCGAGCTACGCGGCGAGATCAAACCGGCGCGCTCCGTTGATTTGGTCGCTCCGTCCGATTCCGGCGACATCCAAATCCTGAAACTGAGCAAGGATGGAACGATGGTGAAGAAGGGTGAATCCGTCGTCATCCTGGATCCCACCACGATTCAGAACACATTAAATCAGCGCAAATCAGACCTCCGTCAGGCCGAAGCGCAAGTGGAAGACGCCAAGGCCAAAGCAAAGCTCGCGGAAGAGGGGGATCTGACCCTCCTTCAAAAATCGAAGTATGACGTGGAGCGGGCGAAGCTGGACGCCAGCCAGTCGGAAATCCTTTCCGTCATTGACGGCCAAGAGAAAAGATTGTCGCTGGCCGACGCGGAACAAGCCGAAAAACAGGCGCAGCAGAAAGTGGATTCCGACCGGGCCAGCTCCAAGTCGGATATCGCCAACATTGACCAGAAACGCCAGAAGGCACTGCGCGACGTTCAGCATTATGAGGACGCGATTTCCAAGCTTACCTTGAATGCACCTGTGGATGGCATGGTCCATCTGATGCGGAACTGGAGGGCAGGCGGCGTGTTCGGCGATAACGCTCCGCCTTACAAGGAGGGTGATCGCGCTTACGCGCTTGCGGCAATTGCACAGTTGCCAGATTTATCGTCGCTGCGCATTGTTGCACATCTGGAGGAAGAGGACCGGGGCCGATTGATGCTCGGCAACACAGTCTCGGCGCGCGTGGACGCGGTCCCCGACAAGGAATTCATTGGGCAGGTGAGTTCCATCAGCCCCCTGGCGAAAATTGATTTCAGCGGTGGGTGGCCTCCGGCAAAAAATTTCGACATGACGGTCGTGCTGGACCATCCCGACCCTCGGCTACGCCCGGGAATGAGCGCCACGGAACGAATCGCCGTGCAGCGCATCCCCAACATCGTGCTTGTCCCCTCGGAAGCAATCTTCACCCGGAATGGGCGTGATGTAGTTTATGTCCAACAGGGCTCGAAGTTCGGCGACAGTTTTGAGGAACGCTCCGTGGTGACCGGCCACCACGGCGGCGGGCAAGTGGAAGTCAAGAGCGGAGTGAAGCCAGGCGAGAGAGTTGCCCTGAAAGATCCCGTGGCTAAACCATGAAAAAGCGGACACGAATGCGGATCGCGATTGGGATTCTGGTCGTTGCCGGTGTTGGCTCAGGGATTGCGGTCTCCGTGAGTAAGATGCGCGGGTCCGATCGCGGCATCCCTACGACGCGAGTAGTCCGAGGCAATGTGGATTTGAAGGTCTATACGATCGGCGCGCTGAGAACACCCAACACGGCGCTGTTGATGGGTCCGCCTGTGGGCGGAACGCTGCAAATCACACACCTGGCGAAAACGGGTGAAGAGGTTAAAGCAAACGATATTGTTTTGGAATTTGATCCCAGCGAGCAGGAATACAACTTGGAGCAGGCCCAATTCGCTCTGGATCAGGCCAACCAGCAGCTCGTTAAGACCAAGGCGGACGGAGATATTTCAGCGGCGAATGACCAGGTCGCTCTTCTTCATGCCAAATACGATGTGCGGCGCGCTGAGTTGGACGCCAGCCAGAACGAACTAGATAGCGCGATCGTCGCCAAGAAAAATGATCTCGCTTTGGATGAAGCCAAACGCAGACTCGCGGAGATGGAGCAGGATGTGCAATCGCGCATCGCCTCCAGCAAGGCGAATCTCGCGGTTTTCGAAGCCCAGAAGGCTAAAGCACAATTGGATATCACGCAAGCGAAACAGCGTATCGCCAGTCTCACTATCCGCGCGCCAATCTCCGGCCTGGTTTCACGAAAGGCAAACACCAACGGCCTTAATTTTTTCTTCACCGGCATGAGCGTGCCGGAATATCAAGAAGGCGACCAGACCTTTCCAGGCTCTGCGATTGCCGCGATTCTCGATGTCAGCCAGATGGAAGTGGCGGCACAAGTTCCGGAAACCGCGCGCGCCGACATCAATGCCGGACAATCGGCCGATATCGTCGTGGATGCCATTCCGGAAAAAAAATTCCCGGCAAAGGTGAAGACAGTTGGGGGGCTGGCGTCTGGAGATTTTTGGGAAGTGGATTCCACGCGCAAGTTTGACGCCACCTTCCAGATGGATCAACCCGACGCGCGCCTGCGTCCCGGTGAGACGACGCACGTGATTGTCCACGGTGAGCAACTGAAGAATATCCTCTACCTTCCGCGTCAGGCGTTGTTCGTCCAGCAGGGGAAGCCCACCGTCTTTGTGAAAGCCGGACGCGGCTTCGAGCCGCGTGTCGTCAACGTCAAGCACATGACCGAAAATCAGGTGGTCGTCGAAGGCGTCAACGAAGGCACGGAAGTTGCGCTCGTAAACCCTGAAAAGGGTGGAACACCCTCTTCGCCGGCTCCGGCGACTGCGGGCGTGAAAGCGGGCGGCAAGTGAGTCCTGCGCGGCAAACCAAACTACATTCCGTGATTCCGATGAAACCGGAACGCGATTGGGTGCAATACCTCTCTGATCTTCAACTCGGCCTGCAAAATCTCACGCAACACAAGCTGCGCTCGCTGCTCACCATGCTGGGAATGATTTTCGGCGTGGCCGCGGTCGTCTCCATGCTTTCGATTGGCGCGGGAGCGCAACAGCAGGTGATGGCGTTCATCGAGCAGATGGGCTTGCGCAACGTCATGGTTGAGGCCAAGGAAGCACACAACGATACGGAGCTGCAAAAAGTCCGGAAAATTTCTCCCGGCCTGACCTTTCAGGATTACCGCGCCATCCGCGCCAATGTAGGCGGCCTGACGGGGACCACCGCGCGGAAAAGATTCACTCCAACGAAATTGACGCCGAAACCCGCGCGCGAAATGCCGGTGGTCTACGGAGTTGAGCCCAGTTACATGGAAATCGCCAATCTTCGTGTCGTGGCGGGACGCTTTTTCAGCGAGGACGAAAACCTGCGTGGCGCGCCCTTCTGTGTGCTCGGTCAGGCCGCGGCATCAAACCTTTTCAGCGGCCAGGAACCGGTCGGCCAGTATGTGAAAGTGAACACGCAATGGTTTCACGTCATAGGAGTAGCGGGACCGCAGCTCACGGCGTCCGCGCAAGTGGCG
>DATNHU010000306.1:0-7462 GCA_035604795.1 Candidatus Limnocylindrales bacterium | reverse complement strand
CCCGCCAACTCATCTGCTTCCGGTTCACATAGCGAATCAACCGCTGCTTGCTGGTCGTGTTTTCCTGGCTCATGTGCCCAACATAGACGCCTTCCCAAAATTTTCAAGAAGAAATTTCAAAGAGGTTTTTTCACGGCTTCTGCGCCTCTGCGGTGAAACCTTCTGCCTTTGAATTAGTCCCATCCATGTGCTGAAATAGCGCCTCCATGAAACGCAAGCCCGATTCCGTGTCCGCCAGCGACGTTCTCCGCCGCATTCCTTCCGTGGATGAACTGCTCGCCGAGTCGCGTCTGCTTGGGCTTGCGGCTCGCCTGGACCGCGCGCTTATCGTCGAAACCGCGCGTATTGTCCTCGCTAATCTCCGAGCCCACGCAACCAAGGAAAACAAGAGCGACCTTGGCAGCCTCTCCCCCGCGGAGTTGAACGATCACCTCGTCAACCAAATCATTGCGGATGTAGACCTATTGCTTCGCCCCTCCCTGCGCCCCGTGATCAACGCCACCGGTGTCATCCTGCACACCAATCTCGGCCGCGCGCCGCTCTCCACCGAAGCCGCCGACCACATCCGCGCCGCCGCAACCCATTACACCAACCTCGAATACGATTTGGAGGCGGGCACGCGCGGCACTCGCGACGTCCATACCGCGCGTTTGCTCGCGCGCTTGGCCGGAGCCGAATCCGCCGTCGTGGTCAACAATAACGCCGCTGCAGTTTTTCTGGTCCTCGCCGCGCTGGCTCGTGGCGGCGAGGTCATCGTCTCGCGCGGAGAGCTCATCGAAATCGGCGACGGGTTCCGCATCCCCGACATCATGGCCGAAAGCGGCGCCGCGCTTCGCGAAGTCGGCACCACCAACCGCACGCGCCTCGCCGACTATGAGCGCGCCATCAACGACCGCACGCGCATGCTGCTTCGTGTGCACCGCTCGAATTTCAGCATGGCGGGATTTACCGCGCAGCCCTCGCTCGCCGAACTGGTTGAGCTCGGCCGCCGCGTTTCACTCCCGGTCTATGAAGACCTGGGCTCAGGTTGTCTGGTGGATTTGTCGGCCAGCGGGATCGCCGAGCCGCTCGTCCGCGACAGTTTCACCGCGGGCGTCTCCGTCGCGTCATTCAGCGGAGATAAGCTGCTCGGCGGACCTCAAGCAGGAATCATTGCGGGAAGCCGTGACTTGGTCGCACGCATTCGCCGCCATCCTATGTTCCGCGCCCTGCGCGTGGATAAGCTCACCATCGCCGCGCTGGACGCCACCCTGCTCGCCTATCTCCGCGGACCGGGCGCAACTGCGGGCCACTCCGAAATTCCAATATTGAACATGATCCGCGCCAACGCCGAAGAAATCGCCCTGCGCGCTGATAGATTTCTACAACTGCTGCGCTCCACCGTTCCCGTGAACGCCGCCCGCTTCGAATTCCGTGACTCCGAATCGGTCGTCGGCGGAGGCTCAACCCCAGGCCAACAACTCCCCACGCGCGTCATCGCAATTCACAGCAACCAATACTCTGCTGCTGAACTCGAAGAGCGCCTGCGCCGCGCCCCGCTAGGCATCCCCGTAATCGCCCGAGTCGAAAACGATGCCCTGCTCCTCGACCTCCGCACCGTTTTCCCCGACCAGGAATCTGTGCTAGCTGAATCCCTCGCTTCCGCCCTCGCTCCCTAATCTCAGCGCGGCTTAGGCACGCGCGGTCATCCTGAATGCATCCGACCAGGATGCATGAAGGATCTGTGGCCGCCACGTCTCAAGTGGCAGCCAATTCATCGTAGCCCCTACGGATTCGCATTCCCCATCATCTTCCTCACCGGCTGATTATCCGCATACACCTGCCACACCGCGATCAATCCGTCCCGCACCACGGCTTTCCACGCCGCCGGAATTTCCCAAAAGTTTTTCTTTTCAAGTTTCCCATCCGCCGAATACGTCCCCCGCGCAGATCCAAGCACAGCTACCGTATTCCCCTTTGCAAAAATCTCCTCGTGCGAAACTTTGTAGTCCGGGATCATCTGGTGATACATGCGCCATCCGGTACGCATCATCTCCCGCCCCGAAAATCGCGCCCCCAGAGCATCCACGAATAAATGATCCTCTGTCATCGCCGCCGCGATCGCGTCCACGTTCCCCGAATTAATCCTCTCAATGAAGTCCAGCACTACTTCGACCGGATCTTTTTCCGCCATTCCGCCCTCCACTCCGGCGCATTCTAGCACTGCCCCCCTTCCTTGACTTTGCCGAAACCGCCCCACTAGACTCAAGTCCTCTGCGCCCCGCAGATCTTTCCAGGGAGCCTTTCAATTGGGCAAGGTCATCACTCTCGGTGTCACTGGCGCATCTGGAGCGGCGCTCGCTCGCTCGGCCTTGCGCCTACTCGAGGCCGACGCCAACGTTTCGAGCATCCACTTGGTGGTCACCGAAGCGGGACAGCGTTTGATTGCACAGGAATTGGGAATCGTTGCCACCGATCCGAAACAGCTTCCCGGTTTGCTCAGCGGCGTCAACGCGCAAAAAACTGAACTGCTCTCCAACAAAGACATCGGTGCGTCCATCGCCTCCGGCAGCTACACCGTGGACGGCATGATTGTGCTCCCGTGTTCCGCGGGCACGCTCGCCTCAATCGCCAATGGCACCAGCGACGACCTGCTCGCTCGCGCCGCCGATGTTTGCCTCAAGGAGCGCCGCCCGCTGGTACTGTGCCTGCGCGAAACCCCGCTCAATCGAGTGCATCTATCAAACATGCTCCGCGCCCAAGAAGCGGGAGCGGTCATCATGCCGGTAGTACCCGCGTTTTATTACGCTCCGCAAACTATCGATGACCTCATCGAGCAGTTCGTTTGCCGCGCCCTATCTCAACTGGGCTTGCCCCAGGAGCAGCAGTATCGTTGGGAAGGCGGCAATACAAAGTCCCGCGCCAGGCAAGCATGATGATTCTTGATCTTCTTCATGGTTTTCTCAGCGACCTCTGCGTTAAAAGGTTTTCTTCTTAAATGACTCCCACCCGCCTGCGCACCATCCTCGAAATGATCAAGTTCGAGCACTCCATTTTCGCGTTGCCCTTCGCGCTCACCGCCGCATTACTCGCCGCGCGCACGACCCATGCCACAGGCTCCCCGCCCTGGCCCACCTGGCAGCAACTCGCTTGGATTGTAGTCGCCATGGTCGGCGCGCGTTCCTTCGCCATGACCATCAATCGCATCGCCGACGTCCGCTACGACGCCCAGAATCCACGCACCAGCAACCGGGCGCTGGTAACCGGCGCTCTCTCCGTTCCCTTCGCCTGGGCATTCACTTGGCTTGCCGCCGCACTCTTGATATTCGCCGCATGGCGACTCAACCGCCTGGCGCTCGAACTTTCCCCTGTCGCGCTTGC
This sequence comes from Candidatus Limnocylindrales bacterium, assembly GCA_035604795.1. Lineage (GTDB taxonomy): Bacteria > Acidobacteriota > Terriglobia > Acidiferrales > UBA7541 > DASTCZ01. The sequence goes on along the minus strand of DATNHU010000306.1, from coordinate 4,102 downwards.
CGTACTTTTCTTTTATTCCTACACCAAGCGCTTCACTTCCTGGTCGCATCTGGTCCTGGGTTTCTGCTTAGGAATATCTCCCGCCGCCGCATGGATTGCCATCGCCGGGTCGCTCGACCTGCGCATGTTGATCCTCTGCGCCGCGGTCACTCTCTGGGTCGGTGGTTTCGACGTCCTCTACGCCTGCCAGGACGTTGACTTCGACCGCCGCGTGGGTCTCTTCAGCATCCCGCGCCGCTTCGGCATCCCACGCGCTCTCCTTATTTCCCGCGTCATGCACGTAGTCATGATCGCCCTGCTCGCCTGGCTCGCCTACAGCTTCGCGCTCCCCTGGCCCGCCTGGCTCGGAATCGCCGTTGTTGCTGCCATGCTCATTTGGGAGCACTCGCTGGTCTCCGCTACTGACCTCAGCCGCCTCAATGCTGCGTTTTTCACCATAAACGGCTATATTAGTGTGTTGTTCTTTCTGTTCTGGGGCGCTGCTGTATGGGTGTCTTTGTCCTAAGTAAACGCAATATGGCCGACCTCCAAATCGCCGACTCACGCCTGAAGCCAATCGCCGAAAAGGTTCTAGCCGGAGTCCGCCTCTCCGTCGCTGACGGCATCGCGCTCTATCGCTCGCCCGATCTCCTCGCAGTTGGATGGCTCGCCAACCACATCCGCGAAGCGCGCCACGGCGATATCTGCTACTTCAACGTCAATCGCCACATCAATCCCACAAACATCTGTGTGGCGCATTGCAAACTCTGCGCCTTTGGACGCGACCCCAACGCCCCCGGCGCCTACAATTTTGCGCTCGATGAAATCTGGCAGCGCGCCGAGGAGGGCATCCGCGCCGGAGCCACCGAGTTCCACATGGTCGGCGGACTCCATCCCGATCTGCCCTTTGAATATTTTCTGGACATGATTCGCGGCCTCAAGCAGCGTTGCCCCACCATCCACCTGAAAGCCTTCACCATGGTGGAGGTCGGCTACTTCTCCCGCATCGCCAAGCTCAGCATTCGTGACACACTCCTAGCCCTTAAGGAAGCCGGAGTTGATTCGCTTCCCGGCGGCGGCGCTGAGATTTTCAACCCGCGCGTCCGCCGAGTGATCTGCGACCATAAAACTTCCGGCCAGCAGTGGCTGGAAATCGCGCGCACCGCGCATGAAATCGGCCTGCGCTCCAATGCCACCATGCTCTACGGCCATATCGAAAACGAAGAAGAGCGCGTCGAGCATCTCCTCCTCCTCCGCGAATTGCAGGACGAAACACACGGTTTCCAGACTTTCATCCCGCTCGCGTTCCATCCGGAAAATACCGCGCTTGCGCATCTGCCCAAGCCAACGGGCTTTGACGACCTTCGCGCCATCGCCGTCTCACGCTTGCTGCTCGATAATTTCGATCACATCAAGGCTTACTGGGTCATGCTCACTCCGCGCATCGCGCAAATTGCGCTCCGCTTCGGTGCAGACGATATTGACGGCACCATCATCGAAGAAAAAATTTATCACGACGCCGGAGCCACCACCGAGCAGTTCACTCCGAGGAGTGAACTCGTGCGCCTTATCCGCGCCGCGGGACGCACCCCGGTCGAGCGCGACACCCTGTATCGCCCGGTCATTCGCACCGCGCCCGTGCCCGATCTTCCCGCGGCCGGCCCGGGCTTCGTCCCCTCAACCACTCTCACTCTGAATGTCTAATTTGCACCCACACGAATTGATGGCACATCCAACTTTCGAGGAGGAAAATCAAAATGATTCGCAAAGCATCGGCAATCTGGAAAGGCAATCTCAAGGAAGGCAAAGGCTCCATCTCCACCGACAGCGGAGTCCTAAAGAACACCCAATATTCCTTCGCCACGCGTTTTGAAAACGGTGTAGGCACCAACCCCGAAGAGCTGATCGCCGCGGCGCACGCCGGATGTTTCACAATGGCTCTTTCCGGCCAGCTCGGTGCCGCAGGCATCACCGCCGAAAGCCTGGAGACCACCGCCTCTCTCAGCCTGGAGAAACTCGAAACAGGATGGACCATCACCAAAATCCATCTCGACGTCACCGCGCGCATTCCCGGCGGCGACCAAGCCGCCTTCGAGAAGGCCGCGAAAAATGCCGAGACTGGCTGCCCTGTCTCGCGCGTTCTCAAGGCCGAAATCACCATGACCGCCAAACTAATCACCGAGCGCTCCACCAGCGCTTAGTCGCGGACACGAAAGACCGCCGCCGTCGGGGAACCATTGAATCGTGCTTTCGTAGGGGCCACCTTCAGGTGGTCCGCGCATTGGGGTTTGATTTCGTTGCTGTGGGTTTGCGACCCGGCCGCACCGGCATCACTCTATTCTTCATCTCATTTCATTCGGAGGGATTTTCATGAAGGCCATCGTCGTCCACGAATTTGGCGCGCCCGAAGTTATGAAGCTTGAAGAAATCGCCAAGCCCGCTCCCGGCCCCGGCCAACTCCTCGTCCGAGTTAGAGCCGCCGGAGTAAATCCCGCCGACACTTACATGCGCACAGGTACCTACGCTCGCAAGCCCACGCTACCCTACACGCCCGGATTTGACGGCGCAGGCATAGTCGAATCAATCGGCTCGAATGTCACCAACTGGAAGCCCAACGATCGCGTTTATCTAAATGCCAGCTCGCCCGGCACTTACGCCGAATATATTGTCGTCGACGCCGCCAACGCGCATCCCCTCCCCGAGCGCATTACTTTTGCCCAGGGCGCCGGCCTTCACGTCCCTTACGCCACTGCCTATCGCTCCCTTTTCCAACTCGCCCATGCGCGCCCCAACGATTGGCTGCTCGTCCACGGAGCCAGCGGAGGCGTCGGCATCGCCGCCGTGCAATTCGCGCGCGCCGCGGGCCTGCGCGTCATCGGCACCGCCGGCACCGACCGCGGACGCGAACTCGTCGCCAAGGAAGGCGCCCACTACGTGCTCGATCACCGCTCACCCGATATGGCCGCGCGTGTAGCCGAAATCACCGGCAACCATGGCGCCGACATCATTGTCGAAATGCTTGCCAACGTTAATCTCGGGGCCGACTTGAAAATGTTAGCGATGCGCGGCCGCGTCGTCGTGGTCGGCAGCCGCGGCGACGTCCAAATCACTCCGCGCGATTTGATGTCCCGCGAATCAGCCATCCTCGCCGTGCTTTTGTGGAATGTTTCTCCCGACGAAATGGCTTCCATACACGCCGCCATCGCCGCCGGCCTTGAAAACGGCACGTTGCGCCCGGTCGTTGGCAAAGAATTGCCGCTCGCCGAAGCCTCGCGCGCCCACAAAGAAGTTCTCGAGCCCGGCGCTTACGGCAAAATCGTCCTCATTCCATAGTTCTTGCAAGTAGAATTATTTGTGGACCTAATTTTCTGCGGTCAGAAAAATATTCGTCGAAGAATATCAAGGGTCGTCATCCCAAATTCCGCCTCAGCGGGGTGAAGGATCTGCTTTTCGCCCTAGATTTTCCGGCACACTCCGAACTTACCTCCCCCGTTGATCACGATTTCGCCGGCGTCTCTTTGCCGCTCACTTTGGGCGTGGACGTCTCCTCAAGCACCGGAGCCGGTGTCTTTGCCACCAGTCCGCCTCCGTTCCCGAAGAATCGCATCGCCGTAGCCGCGAGCCCCTCAAACGCGCCCCCGCCATTTCCCCCGCTGGCCACCAGCACGTCCGGAACGAATTTTGCTTTTCCTTCGGACAACGCTGTCACCACATTGACGATGGCTGTGGCATTTGACCCCAGGGCCTCCACCTGCGCCCGATATCCGCGTGCGCGTGCCAGCCCAACCGCCTCAACCTCCGCTCCCCTTGCTGCGCCGGTCTGACGGATGAACTCCGCCTCGCCCGTCGCCTCCGCCACGCGCGCATCGGCATTGTTTTTCTTGATGTCCACACCCACCTTTGACCGTGCCAAATCCGCCTGCATGTCCGCGGTGCCTTTGGCCTGTTCCATCTCAATCCGCTGGTCCTGCGCGGACTTCTGTTTCTTAAACGTTTCAATCTCCTGATTGGCAATCTCGCGATGCGTCAAGACGGTGACCAAATCCTCCGGCAGGATCACGTCCTGAATGTACACGCCCTTCGTTTCCACCTGGTATTGGTCGAGCTGCTCGCGAATGTGCGA
>DATNHU010000305.1:0-4461 GCA_035604795.1 Candidatus Limnocylindrales bacterium | reverse complement strand
GGGAAAAGAACTCGTGGCGCTGGCCATCCACAAGATGAGCCCGGTCTCGCAACAGCGATTTGCAATCTGCAATTGCTCCGCACTGGTGGATACCCTGTTGGAAAGCACCCTTTTCGGCCACATACGCGGTGCCTTCACCGGAGCGATGGACACGCGCCCGGGACTGTTTGAATACGCCACCGGCGGCACCGTGTTTCTGGATGAAGTGGGAGAGACCTCGCTCCAGATGCAATCGAAACTGCTGCGCGTGATTCAAAACCGGGAGATCCAGCGGGTTGGGTCGCCCGAAGTGCGGCGTGTGGATGTCCGGCTGATCGCCGCGACCAACCGTGATCTGAGGACGGAAGTTCTTGCCGGGCGATTCCGCGAGGACTTGTTCTACCGGTTGAGCACCATTCAGATCAACGTTCCAAATCTTATGGAACGGCTGGAGGATATTCCCATGCTGGTTCAGTTTTTTCTTAAGAAATACAACCAGGCTTACGGAAAACAATGCATGGGGCTGACGCGACGCGCGCAGACCGTCCTGTTGCAACATTCCTGGCCGGGAATGTCAGAGAGCTGGAGAATGTCATTTCCGGAGCCGCAATTCGATCCACTGGAGTGTTCATTGATGTGGACGACTTGCCGGAGCAGCTCTGCAAACGCGCCATGCGGACGAACTCAAGCGGAGAAGAATGGAGGCCACTGCCGCTTGAGGAGGTGAGGAGGATTCATATTCACCGTGTGCTGGAGATGAGCCATGGGAACCGGGTGCGCGCCGCGCAGTTGCTGGGAATTGGGAGGACGAGTCTCTACCGCCACCTGAAACGTGTCAACGGCGCGGAAAAGAACAGCGTCCCAAGGGCCTGAGGGGGTGAGTCCGCCAAAGTAAGTCGAGGCCAGAAGATGCAGAGAGTGTTTCAGCGCGGAACATCATTTCATTCCGCAACAATTTGGATACGGCAGAACAGAGTCAAATGCCACGTTTTCAGCGCGTCGAAGATTCCTCGAGTGGCAACTGTCGTGCCCACATTTGAGATATAAAGCGCCGCGGCTGCGGACCGGTGCCGCACCGTGACCTTGCGGTTGGAAACTCATGAACAATCAAACAGACGTAAGAATAGACTGGGAGCAACTGTCCGAAGAGGCGAAGGATGATCGCCGAAAGGGCAAGCGCGTACCTCTGGAGTTCTCTCTGGAAATTATGGGGAAGGACAATACCGATACAGAATTTCATACCAGAGGGCGAACACGAAACGTCAGTCACCACGGATGTTGTTTTGCACTCGATCGTGCAGTCATGCGTGGAGATGTGTTGGAACTGAAAGTATTGCGGCGCGACAGCAAAGGAAGGGTCGAATCTACTTTTCCACTGCCCTTCCGCGCGCAATGGGTCGTGAAAGAAGGAGACTTGTGGGTTGTGGGCGCGGAGATGGTTGGGGCACAGGGACCGTGGGGAATGGATTTTCCGCCGAAGGTTTCACCCGTGAATCGGGGATGATTCTTTGAAGACACCCCTGGGCAAAAACAAAAGAGCGATTGGGCCCAATCCAATTGGCCTCAATCAACCATGGAAGAGCCGGGAGCCTGTCGCCCTTTAGGGGAGACATTCTCCCACACTCACAGAGGCCTTACGAACCGGCCCACGATTCTCAATCCATTTGTGGCGCGCGGCTAGTTTGAGCCGGCCGTGGACGCGGCGGAAGATGTGGCCGCTGCAGTCGGCAGCATCAATGTGCTGTCCAAACGGCAGAGCAAGCCCGTCTGCGCGGGCAGATCAACCTCTTTGCCCTTGCGCGCCACAACGTAAATCGCGCTGCCCGCTAAACCGATGCCGAAACCGCGCAGGGCGTTGCTGAACACCGCGCCGACCACCGAGCCTCCCCCAACACCTAGGCCAACTGCGAAAGCGTCTCCCTTAATGTCGTGCTTCTCCTGAAGGATCTGGCCCTCGTCCACTTTGATGTCTCCGCGACGCTTGTAATAGCCTTCTTTCGCGCGTGACTGAATGGCGATAATGCTCATCTGTACCGGAACTTCGCGGTCTCCGATATGGATGGAGCGGAAGGTGAGGTTCATGGCCGCCTGTCCGCGGAAAATGGAGAAGAATCGGGGCCGGATGACCGCACCGACCATGCCGGTGATCTTGGTCCCGGCGGGAAGCACCAGTTGCTTATCCACATAGACCGGCTCTTCGACGGTGGCGATGAATGGATCGCCCTGATGGGCAATGGCACTGGTCACATTATTTTGGAGAAGGAGACGAATCTCGCTGCCTTGCAGGAGCTGATTGAGATCCTGGGAATGCGCGGGCAGGGACGCGATCAAGCTAAAGCAAAGCACTGCGAACAGCGATACAACTTTCTTCATGAAATCCCCCTTGCCTCACTTGGCGTGAGGTTACCGCCCCGTAACGTGGAGCTTTGCGCTGGCGCGCGGAACCGGAAACGCGCCGCGGGCGCGCCACCGGACTGGGTGCGGAGGTCTTCACCCGCGTAGAGCTTACTCCTGGCGGCTTGAAAGGCGCAGCGGAAAAAACGCGGCACGATTCGTAAACAGCACGGCCCCCGGAAAAACCACCCGACCATTAAGATTCGGCGATTGCGTGAACAGTTGCTCTGAGGTCTGGAGTAAATGCGCCACCTGCTTTCTAGACTGACGATTCCGTTGGCTGACGCGCTGCGAGGTGCTGTGCTAGACTTCGCGATGCGGACCTGCGAAATGAATTCGCGCAGGACTGCCGATGCGTGGAACTTCGGGCTCTGTGCAACGTCGCCCCGCGAACCCCGCCAGGCCCGGAAGGGAGCAACGGTACCGGGATCACGCCGTGTGCCGCGGAGTACCCGAAGTTCCTCTCATCGTCTTTTTCTTTTAGGATGAATTTTTGTCTGGCCTGAGGCCACATGGCGCCGGGCCCACGAGAAATAGGAAACATGAGCTACCAGGTGATTGCGCGAAAGTGGCGGCCACAAACGTTCGCCGATGTGGTCGGGCAGGGACACGTGACTGCGACGCTCGAGAATGCCATTCGCAGCGGCCGCACCGCCCATGCCTATATTTTTTCGGGCGCGCGTGGCGTGGGAAAGACCACCACGGCGCGGATCCTGGCCAAGGCACTGAACTGTGTGAAGGGGCCGACCGCGACTCCCTGCAACGAATGCGATTCGTGCCGGGAAATCACCGCGGGAAATTCGATGGATGTGATTGAAATTGATGCGGCCTCGAATCGCGGCATCGATCAGATCCGGGAATTGCGCGACATGGTGAGGTATGCACCCTCGGGCGGGAAACACAAAGTGATCATTCTGGATGAAGCGCACATGCTCACCGACGAGGCCTCCAACGCGTTGCTGAAAACTTTGGAAGAACCACCGGAGCGCGTGATTTTCGTAATGGCCACCACGCAGCCCGAGGATCTTGCGGAGACGATTCGGTCGAGATCGCAGCATTTCCATTTTCGCGCCTTGTCGTTCGCAGAGATCAGCGATGCGCTGGCTGCGATTGCCAAGAAAGAGGAATTGACGGCGGAGCCGGGCGCGCTGGGGGTGATGGCGCGCGCCGCGGAAGGCAGCTTGCGTGACGCGCTTTCTTTGCTGGAACAGGCGCGCGCGTATTGCGGAGCGAATATTACGGACGTGGCGGTGCGGGAACTTTTGGGAGTGGTGCCGGAAGAAGCGCTCGCGGAATTGGTGACCGCCATTGAGCAGCACTCGGCGGAAAAAGCGTTGGGGCTGGTGCATCGCTTCCAGGCCGAGGGGCGCAACTTGCAACACTTTTGCCGGGAAGCGATCCGCCATTTCCGGAATTTGCTGGTGGCCCGCGTCTGCGGCGCGGATTCGGATTTGATAGCCGCGACCCCGGAGCAGCGTCCGGCCATCGCGCGGGCCTCCGCTTTATTTGGTGAAGAAGACCTGACGCGCTACTTCCAAATTCTGCTGGAGACGGATGACGATTTGCGGAAGAAGCCGGACCCGTTGCTGCACCTGGAGATGGGAATGCTGCGATTGGTGAATGCGGCGCGGCTGGCTCCTCTGGAGGAAGTTCTTGCGGAACTTGGGGGAGGAGGAACGCCGAAAGCTGCGACTGGATCGAATGCCGCTGGCGCGCAACGAGGCCTCTCCTCATCGTTGGGCGCATCATCGGGCAGCTCAACCTCGCCAATGACGTACACATCTCAACGAGCTGCGCCTTCAATCGCTCAATCCGTCACGCCGGCGGTCCAAGCGGCAGTTGCATCCGCTTCGCCGGCCTCACATACCGCAGCGGCCGCACCGCCGCGCGAAAACCAGGATGCGTCTATTACCAATCTCACCCGCCCCCCGGCGCAAATGTCCGGTATTGACCTCGCGCAAGTGGAATCGATCAAGACCGTCGTCGCTCAGAAGCAAAAGTTTCTGGCGGAATTGATTGAACATGTGACCCGTTGGGAACTGGAAGGAAGCGAATTGCGTCTCTACTTCCCCGCGGAAAGCCGGACGC
>DATNHU010000304.1:0-5226 GCA_035604795.1 Candidatus Limnocylindrales bacterium | reverse complement strand
ATCGAGGCCGACGACCGAACGAACCACTCTCCCGCCGGATATAACGCAACCAGGGCAGACGATGGAGTCCAGCGCAGCGCCCATGCGGTCGGGGTCGTTGAAGACGAATTTCGCCGGCGGATACTGCTGCTGCCAGGTGCGCAGCGGCCAGTTCTTATCGTAAAGATTGAAGACCGGCGAGACGGAAACCAAATCCATGTTCGCCGCGTAATAGGCGTCCAGCGTGCCCACATCCATCCAGTATTGCGGGCCCTGGCGGTTCTCGTCCTCGAAGTTGTAGGCGTAGACGCGGTATTTGGCGAGGACCTTCGGCAGAATATCGCGGCCGAAGTCATGCGTGGACTGCGGATCCTCGGCGTCGGCAATCAGGATGGGGATCAGCAAATTCGTGTTGAAGATGTAGATCCCCATGGAAGCGTTCACTTTTTCGGGGTGCAGGCGAGACCGGGCAGGCTTCTTCGGTTTTTCCTCGAAACCAGTGATACGCCAATCCTTGTCCGTTTCCAGAACGCCGAACCGGCTGGCGGCCTCTTCCACGGTAACTTCCAGCGACGCCACCGTGGCGTCGGCGCCCGCGTCCACGTGTTGCTGCAGCATCTTCTGGTAATTCATTTTGTAGATGTGGTCGCCGGAAAGAACGATGACGTAACTGGAGCGCTCGCTGCCAATCGAATAAATGTTTTGATAGACGGCGTCGGCGGTGCCCTGATACCAGTGCGTCGAAACGCGCATTTGCGGCGGCAGCACTTCGATGAAATCGCCCAGGCCCATGATGGGAGACCATCCGCGGCGGATATGCCGGTTCAGGCTGAGCGCCTTGTACTGCGTCAGGACGTAAACGCGGCGCAGGTCGCTGTTGATGCAGTTTGAGAGCGTGAGGTCAATGATGCGGTAGGTGCCGCCGAACGGAACCGCGGGCTTGGCGCGGTCGCGCGTCAATGGCCACAGCCGCTCGCCCTGGCCCCCGGCCAGCAGCACTCCAATGGCTTCCCGCATAAACGACATGGCGGTTCCATTCTAGTGCAGAGGCCCTCAGGTGTGACGAAAATTTCGAGAGGACGCCCTCCATAGCTTTGGCGACCGCGAAAGACAACCAACGACCGATCCCAGACGAGGCGCCTTCGCCAAGGTTTTGGCGGGCGAAGCGGCTGCCACCCTGAAGGGACGGCGCTACATCGGCAGCCCAGGGAATCAGGCGCCGCCAAAAACAATCCTTGACATCGGGTTGCGGCTTCGCTAGAAGAAGCGGACAATAGAGCGAATAGGGTGAACCCTACCGGACGAACGCGTTCCGAACAGTTATAGAGTGAAATGGACGGGGGTGATTACTGCGTGGCTGAAGTCATAATCCAAGAGGGTGAATCGCTGGAAAACGCATTGCGGCGTTTCAAGAGGAAGGTGCAACAGGAAGACATCATCAAGGAAATAAAAAAACACAGCTTCTATATGAAGCCCGGGGAGAAGCGCCGAGTGAAACAGGCGCTTTCCCGCAAACGGCTCCGTAAGAAGCAACGTCGCGAACAGGATTAATCAGGCCCGGAGATAAGGTCATCCCTTGGGGTTTCGGAGCCGCTCATGGAATATACCGATCGAGTCCTGAAGTGCTCGGAGTGCAGTGCGGAGTTTGTTTTCACTGCCGGCGAGCAGATGTTTTTCGCCGACAAAGGCTTTAAGAACGAGCCCAAACGCTGCAAGGCCTGCAAGGCAAAGCGCGCTGAGGGCGGAGGGACCGGCGGCTTTCAACGCGCCGAGACCAAAGCCACCTGCTCACAGTGCGGGAAGGAAACTACGGTTCCCTTCAAGCCTACACAGGGCCGGCCCGTTTATTGCCGCGAATGTTTTCAGCAGCGGCGGACGATGGGAACACCGGCTTAGGAAAGCAGACGACCGGCAGGAAAAATCCAGGGAGCAGTATCGGCAGAGCGTCACTCCGATTTGATTTCGAGGGATGATCTCACCCGGTTCCTAAGGAAATTGTAGAAAAACAAACGGCCCTTCGATTTTCAAAGGAAATCGAAGGGCCGAAATTTTTGATGACGTGCTATGGAACCAAATTACGCTGCTTTTGCCGCATTCGCTGGGACAATCTGTCGCAGGGCCGCAACGAACTTCTGCATTTCGTCGGGCGTGCCCATGGAGACGCGCATCCAGTTGCTCATGGAAGGGAACTTGCGGCCCACGAGAATATTGCGGTCGCCAAAGGAATGGATGACAGGAGTTACGTCCCCGCCCACATCAATCAACATGAAGTTTGTATGCGAAGGGATGTAGCGGCGGCCGTCTTTGTCCAGTTCGGAGCAAAGCCACTTGCGCGTGCCGTTGATCTTTTGTTTCTGGTCGGCCACGTGGTCGGGATCGCTCAAGCTCACAATGGCCGCGTTCATCACCGCTTCGTTGGTGCTGCTCCACAGCTTGCTGGCGCGCATGGCGCGGATGTTTTCTTTGGTGCTGATGGCGTATCCAAGTCTCATCCCCGCCATTCCGTAGATCTTGGAGAAGGTCCGCGCCACTATCAGGTTGGGATATTTGCCGACCCAATCCATGACGCTGCCGTAAGACGGGTCTTCCACGAAGTGGCAGTAAGCTTCGTCCACCAGGACTTTGGCGCTTGTGGGCACTCGGTCCATGAATTTGCCGAGCGCGGCCTTGGACACAATGGTCCCGGTCGGGTTGTTGGGATTGCAGATGTAAATGAGGCCGGTCGACTCATTTGCCGCAGCGGCCATGGCGTCGAGGTCATGCAGAAAGTCGTGGGTCTGCGGAACCTTGACAGGATTCGCGTGCAACGCCTGCGCGAAATTGAGGACCGCCTCGTAGGTGGGTTCGGCGACAACCACGCTCTTGTGGGTCACCAGGAAAGCGGTGTCCGCCATGCGCAGGATTTCCGTTGAGCCGCATCCCAGAGCGACTTGATCGGTGGAAACGCCGTGATACTTGGCGATCGCATCGGTCATGTGCGACTCGGTGACATCCGGGTAGCGGCAGGCAATGCTCTCCGAGTTGGTGATGGCGTCGCGCGCTTTTGGCGACGGGCCGTAGGGGTTCTCGTTGGAATCTATTTGAATCGCGCCATCGGTTGAACGCGGGGCATGTTGGCGCGCTTCCGCAATGGTTGCCGTGAGACCGGGCAACATGGCTGCGCCACCAATCAAGGCGCTCACGCTCTGAGCGAACTGGCGGCGATTCAATTTATTTTCTTTCATTATGACCTCCTTGATTGACCCTGCGTATTTTAGCCGTGATTATCCGCCGCATTCGCTTTCGACGCAAGGCATGCGTTCAAATAATCAGTTGGCCTGCTGGCGGAGGGAATCTGCATGTGCGAGAATGCGCCCCACGGAGGAAAACCCATGTCATCTTCGCAGCAAGTTTCGCAGCCAACACCGGAACGAATATTTGAACTGATCAACGCGTACCAGAATTCCGCGGCGCTTAAAGCGGCAACGGAACTTGATCTATTCACCGCGATCGGAGAAGGGAATCAGGAGCCGGCAAGTCTTGCGCGCCGATGCAAAACTTCCGAACGTGGGATTCGTATTCTGTGCGATTTCCTTGTGGTCGCGGGCTTGCTGACGAAGAGTGGATCGCGTTACGGGCTGGCTCCCGATGCTGCGCTGTTCCTTGACCGGCGATCGCCGGCTTCAATGGCTTCACTTCCCGTATTCTTGCTTTCGCCGCTGATGACGAGCGCGTTTCTAGAACTGACCGCGGCGGTGAAGAAAGGGGGCACCATGATTAGCGACGAGGGCACGCTCGCACCGGAAAACCCGGTTTGGGTGGATTTCGCGCGCAACATGGCGCCGCTGATGGCCTTTCCCGCCGAGTTGACCGCTGGACTGTTAGGTGCTTCGGAAGGCAAGATGTGGAAGGTGCTCGATATCGCCGCGGGTCACGGACTGTTTGGCATCACGCTGGCGCGGCACAACCCGAACGCGCAAATCGTGGCGCTGGACTGGCCGAATGTTTTGGAGGTGGCCAAGGAAAACGCGGCTGCGGCCGGAGTTGCGGGCCGCTATCGCGTAATGCCCGGCAGTGCGTTTGATGTTGAGTACGGAGCGGGCTACGACGTCGTGCTGCTCACCAATTTCCTGCACCACTTTGACGTGCCCACTTGCGAAACGCTGCTTCGCAAAGTCCATGCTGCGCTTGCGCCCGGCGGTCGCGCAGTCGCTCTGGAATTCGTGCCCAATGAGGATCGCGTCAGCCCTCCGGTGGCGGCGAAATTCAGCATGATGATGCTCGGCACCACGCCGAGCGGGGATGCCTACACGCATTCGCAATACCAGAGCATGTTTCGCAATGCGGGATTCAAATCATGCGCGCTTCATTCGCTGCCGATTCCGGAGCAGATTGTTGTCGCCGAGAAATAGCCGGGGCCGAAAGTTCTTAGTGGAGGGTTGGAGTTAGTAGCGGATACGGTCGGGCTTTTCCATCCAGGCGCGGAAGGCAGCGAGGGCCTCGTCGCGCATCATTTGTGTCATGGGTATGCGTCGCAGGCGCGCGGGCTGGGCGATTTCGCGGAAGATGAGAGCGTCATCGAACTGTGCGACAGAGGCGTCTCCCGCGGAAGCTCCATAATACACGTGCGCCACCCGCGCCCAGTAAATCGCACCCACGCACATCGGGCAGGGCTCGCAGCTCGAATATATTTCACATCCATCCAGTTGAAAATTGTTCAGCTTGCGGCAAGCCTCCCGGATGGCAACAATTTCAGCGTGCGCCGTGGGATCGTTGGTTGAGGTAACACAGTTTGCGCCTTCCGCGATCAGATGGCCCTCTTTCACGATCACCACGCCAAACGGGCCGCCGCGGCCGCTGCGAACATTGTCGAGCGCCAGCTCAATGGCGCGCTTCATGAAGCGTTCTTCCATACTCTTCCGCCATTACTGATCGTATTTTGCCTGGGAGTTATCCGTCCAGCACCAGTGGACAAAATTCTGAGTGTAGCGATTTACGATGGCGGCGGGAACATCGCTCTCGTTCAAATTACAAAATTCAAAATCGATCATCCCGTTTGCCTGGACTGTGGCCATCAGGTAGCCGTACACATTAGTCAGGGATCTGGAATCTGCGCCCTTAGGGAGAGAGTAGCGCACCGCCACCGCCGATCCAATGATCCATCCCGGCAACTCGCCGCCGTGGGAACTGATGTAGGGCGTGCTGAAAATGTTGGGCATAAAGAAATGAGAATGGCTGGCCAGAATGTAAACGTATTTGTGTCCCGAC
>DATNHU010000303.1:0-5543 GCA_035604795.1 Candidatus Limnocylindrales bacterium | reverse complement strand
TTCATTTGCGTCGAATTCATTCCCGCTCCTTCTGCCTATTTCACCTTCAGCCGCGATTTCATCAACACAACGACATACGGATTCCAAGTTGAGAGCACGTAGTAAATGTTGAGCTCGCCGCTTTGGACCTTGGTCCAGCGCTCCACCACATACGGCGCATAATCTCCCCCGCGGACCGCGCCCGGATTTGCCTGCCCTCTCCCGATGACGGGCCCTGCAAGCCCATCGTCAGGCCGCGCATCCGGATTGTGAATGAATTTTCCGCTGGCTCCGTCGCGGACGGCATTGAAGATAACTTGAGGCGTGCTCCACGGCCCCCACGGAGTGCGTGAGTACGAAAACAATATCCCACGTTCCGCAGGCGGACGGCTGTCATAGGTCATCAGCCACACCCCCAAATCCTTGCACCACGTCACCGACAGATCGCCCATCGTCCCGTTTTTCACAATCGGGATTGCATCCGATTCCTTCTCGCTCCAGGTTGGCGCGCCCGCCGCGTCCATCCCCGTGAAATATCGCGTCCCTTTCCCATTTTCAAGACCTGCCGCCGGAACCACGGACAAATACGCGTCGCTGCCGCGGTACTTGCCCGTCCCCCAAATCATGACGTATGGCCCGCCGCTGGGCATTCCGGCGATCGGCTCGGGTTCGATGTGAAGCGACATTTTCACAAAGTGCCCCTCGGGATTTTGCGATATGGTTCGCTTCGGCTGGAATTTCGAAGGCAAGGTGAATTTCGTAAGCACCGAGCGGTCCGTATTTCGGTCCTCGGAATGGTTCGTCGAAACAACCACAAACATCTGTCCGCCCAAGTCGATCCCCGCTACAGGCACCTCGAACGGTCCCATGCTTATCCCCGGAGGCTGGATGGTCAGATACTCATTCCGCCCGGCCATCAGGAAATCTAATCGCACGCCGGCCTCGGGGTCGGTCGCGTCGGTCGTTGCAATCGTATCCAGTGCCCGGTCCAACTTGCCGACCGTGTCGCCAAACAAAAAATACACTCGCCCCTGATGCTCGAACGAATTGCCGAGGTCCGTGCCCTGAATCCCAAATCGCGAAAATGTGCGGCTCAGCGTCAGCTTGTGCCGCTCCTTGTCTTCTTCCCCCAAGAGTTGATTGATCTTGATTGTGGAGTTGGGGATGTACCGCAGGACTGGGCCTGTTGGTGAAGACTGCGAGCGGGCGCCGGTCCGGGCAAGACAGGTGACCCCAACTGCAAGAATCAAAGCGAGCCACACGTATGACTTCTTCATGGGCGAAATTTAACGCGAAGAGCGCCCGGTCACAAGAGTTTCCGCGCAGGCCGCGTGGGGGCGAACGGAAGTACACAACTCCGTACCGCCATCGAACACTGGACAGTCCAACGTTTCTATATCAAATTTCGAGGTAACAGAAATAGGATCTGCGCAATTTTTAATCTTGACAACTCTATAATGCTTTGGTAATATGTCTTGCAGACTTCGACGGACGTTTCGAATACCCCTCTCGGGACCACCACTGCAGGCGCTGCAAATTACTCGAATTACCAGGAATTATTACAATTCGCGGATGAATATCAAAACGAAGGACTTTAACTCTATTAGATGCTACTGATACAAGACGCTTGGTAACTCCAGTAGAATCAGTATAAGAAGTTACTATTTAAGTAACACTCAACTCCTTTAGAATCCGCACTTACGAAGTGCCGCCAATCTATATGAAAACAAGCGCTTTTAACTCCACTGGAATCCGCCCTTATGACGATCGCGTCCATAAGTCCTTTGGATGCCACTCTTACGAAAAACAAGGGGGGAGGGGGTCGAATTGTCGACCAAACGATTCCATTCGGATTCATTGTTTTCTGGAGCAAGCTCCGAGTCACGGGTCACGATTCGCATACGACGCTCTTCTGCCCTTCCGTGCTCCTTCCGCACCATGTTGCGCAATGTCAATTGACTCGGGCGGAAGCCATGTCTAACATTTTCATGCGAGGGTCTGAGCGATTCATACCGGCAGATTTGCGGCTGGCTTCATCTATTGTTAGACCTTCCCAGCCCCGGGCCGAACCGAACAATGAACCCATCCACCGCACAAATCCGCTTTTGGGGAGTGCGCGGGTCTACGCCCACCGTGGACCAGGCCACTTGGCGCTATGGCGGCAACACACCCTGCCTCGAACTCATCACGCCGGGCGGAGCTCGATTCATTCTCGATTGTGGCACGGGAGTTCGCGCGCTGGGCAATCACCTGGCCGGTGTGAATGGCGCGCCAACCAACACGGTCACACCTCTCCATGCACACATTTTCCTGACACATTATCACTGGGACCATATCCAGGGCATTCCGTTTTTCTCGCCGCTCTATTCGCCCTTCAACAAATTCCACTTTTACAGCTACCGCTCCAAATTCCTGGGCCGCGACAGCCTCAAGCAGGTCTTCGAGACGCAAATGGCTTACCCCTATTTTCCCGTGGACGTGAGCGCCATGACCGCAGAGCGCGAGTTCACGGAAATTTCAGGTGGGGATTCGCTGCAAATTGAAGACGCCAAGATCACCATGTTTTGGCTGAATCATCCTCAAGGATGCCTGGGCTTCCGGTTTGAAACTTCAGCTGGAACTATTGCCTACTCAACCGATAACGAGCCCGGGAATCCCGAGCTTGATGCCAACTTGATTCAACTCGCGCAGGGTGCAGACATTTTCATTAACGACGCACAATATACTCCCGAGCAACTTGCCGGATCACGCCGCGGGTGGGGGCACTCCTCCTGGCTGGCCGGCGCGCAAGTCGCCCGCGAAGCGGGCGCTCGCAACCTGGTGCTGTTCCATCATGATCCCGACCACTCCGATAAGGACGTGGACGGACTCCTGCGGCAGGCGCGCCAGTATTTTGAAAATGTTTATGCCGCAACCGAAGGCATGGCTATGGGATTGGGAGCGACGGATGCCGCTGTGATTTTACCCGAGGGACGCAGTGGACATCATCGCGATGGAAATTTGCGCGCAGTCGTGACCGGGTACACCAGCGACGGCCGCGCCTTCCAGGAACAAACTGTAATCCGCGATCTCACTCTGCAAGGCGCACTGCTCTATCTGGCGCACAGCCCGCGTCTGCAGTCTGAATTGCAGGTGGAGATGGGCGATCCCGGCAAGGAATCTCCTGCCGAGCATCCTATGCATCTGCGCGGCTATGTTGTGAAACTCGAGCCCGGTCCCCGTGCCGACCAGACCGCTGTCGGCGTGGTCTTCACCGAATAGAGTTGTTTTCGTAATGTAGAATGGTCTTGTAGTGCCGGCCCTCCGGCGGGATTGTTGTCTTTGACTTACGCATGAAGCTGCTGGATTTCTCTCATCCGCGCAAATGCGCGCCGCACGTGGGGTATCACAATCGAACCGCCGACGATGAGCGAAACGTTGAGCGCCTCAACCACTTCCGCGCGAGTCCAGCCCTCTTCTGCGCAGCGCACCAGGTGGTAGGTGATGCAGTCATCGCAACGCAGCACCATCGATGCCACCAGTCCCAACATTTCTTTCGTCTTCGTGCCCAGCGCGCCCGGTTCATAGGCTTGATGATCGAGCGCGAAAAACCGCTTCATGCCCAGGTGGCCACAGCCAAGAATTTCTTCATTCAAATCTGCGCGGAATTTGTTGAAGTCCGCCAAACTGTCGGGCATAAACCCTCCCATTCAGAACGATCGATTGAAAATGCCGGTCGACAATATCCCGCGCTGCCGCCGCGCAAGTCAACTCTCTCAGGTCACTAACGGTCTTGGCTGTCTGGCTTATTTCGCCGTGGGAAATGCGGCTCCTGAATTGATTGTGGTCCACGCACGAAGAATTTCCGCGACGCTCCAGGCCTGTGCGGGACAGCCCCGCGGAGTGAACGGCGGATCGGCGTCGAAAACTTCACTCACGCTGCCAAGCCCAGCGACTGACAAATGCGAAGCGATCGCATCGAAGAGACGGAGCGCCGCGTCGGCATCGCGATTCACGCGGAAATGGGCAAGAGCGAATGGACCGAGGAGCCACGGCCAAACCGTGCCCTGGTGATACGCAGCGGCGCGATCATCCTGTAGACCTTCGTAATGCGCGCGGTAACCCGGTTCGCCGGACGCGAGCGTGCGCATTCCGACCGGTGTGAGCAAATGCTGCGCACAGGCGTTAACAACCGCGCGCCGCTGTGCCAGTGTGAGTGCGCACAATGGCAGCGAAACAGCGAGGATTTGATTCGGCCGCAACGAGGCGTCGCTTGTGGGCGGTTGCCCATTTTCACCAGGCACATCCAGCACATCGAAACAATAGCCGTTCGGCTTGTTCCAGAACTTTTTGAAGCCGGCGCGCGCCTGCTTGGCGAGACCTGAAAATTCTTTATCCGGTTTGTCCAATTTATGGGCGATGTCCGCAAGCGTTTCCAAGGCGTTGAGCCACAGCGCGTTAACTTCAACCGGCTTGCCCATGCGCGGCGTGACTGGACGCCCATCAACGCGTGCGTCCATCCAGGTAAGCTGCGTGCCGGGCTCGCCGGCGAGAAGCAAACCATCCGCAGGATCGGCGTGGATACCGAAGCGCGTGCCCTGCGCGTAGGAATGAACTATTTCCGCGAGCACGGGAAATATCTCTTGGGCGAGATCGAAGTCGCCAGTGGCGGCGAGGTATTGGCGAACGGTCTCGATGTACCAGAGTGCGGCGTCCACCGTGTTGTATTGCGGGGCGTCACCTGCTTCCGGGAAAAAGTTGGGGAGCATTCCGCCGTTCAAGTAAGTTGCGAACTGGCGCAAAATGTTGCGCGCGAAAGCCGCACGGCCCGTGACTAAAGCCAGGCCGGGCAGCGCAATCAAGGTGTCACGGCTCCAGACGCCGAACCAGGGATAGCCGGCGATGATTGCGGGCGGGACACTGGTGGGTGCGAGTCGATCGACGAGGAATTGATCCGCGGCCAGGAAAAGTTGCCGAATCCATTCTGGTGTGGGGAGGAAGGGCGGAGAGGCGCGCGATCGCGTGGAAACTTTTCTGGGGGCGGGCGTGGATTGCGGTTGTGTGAGAAAAACTCGGCTGCGTAACTGCTCGTCGGTCAGAGCGGCGGCGGAATCAAGACTTGCGGTGGCATCGGTGCTGATCACGATGCCGGCGGACTCGCCCGAGCGAAGTGTGACTTGAAACGTCGCGGCGTGGAGATGGTCCTCGCAATCATCAAGGCCGCGGTCGCGCTCGGCGGCGAGGTCGAAGTTGCGATACCAGATATGCGTCGGCTGACAAGTCGCCGTCGCGCTACGCAAATAAAATGGCATGGCGCCATTGAAGGCGAGCACGCGGATTCCAATGGCGCGCGGGGAATAAGAATCGGAATGCTGATTGACTGTAAGTTGCTCGATGCCCATTTGCCAGTCGCCGGCATGAGTGGCGCCGTGGAAATCGCGGTAGTTGACGAATGCTTTGATGTCCAGGTCGATTGGCGCTTCCGCACGAATCAGGCGATATTCAACATAAGTCGTGTTGGCGCCGTGCTGCATGCAGATGCGCTTTTCGAGAATGGCATTTGCGAAGGTGTTGCTCCAAGTGGG
>DATNHU010000302.1:0-2850 GCA_035604795.1 Candidatus Limnocylindrales bacterium | reverse complement strand
GTAGTGCGATTCGGAAACGTGCCAGTGGCAATAGACGGAAGTTTCGTCGTAATAGGGACTCAGGTGAATCGCCGTCGGCACGCGCTTCAGCTTGGAGGTGAAATCAAAATCGTGCGGCGCGTCGTAAAGCGGGTTCCCGCCCAGAATCAGCAGCAGATCAACTTTGCCTGCATCCATGTCGGCACAAAGTTCGCGCAGTGATTCGGGGTCACCCGTGGGTTCGGCTTCCACGGGATCCGTGTAGTAGAGAGTTTTACCGACATTGCCAAGAGAGGCATTGATGGCGTGCGCGAGGGCATGGACGGCTGCCGCTTGATACTCCCCGGCGACCACCAGCGATGCGCCATGCTCTTTCTGGAGATCCGTGGCAACCGCGTCAAGCCACTTTGCCGCTTCGCCAGAGAGAGGCACGGGGCTGCTTAGGCCGAGTTTTCCGGCCAGCGCGCGCGCAAAGAGTTCAACATCCCCGGCCCGCAGCGGCAAGCGATGATCCGCGGAAGAGCCCGTGACCGTCGGCGTGGGCTCGACGACGTAGAGGCGGTTCAAGGTGTCATTTGGACCATCGAGTTTCCGCCGCCGCGCGTACTGCTTGGCGTGGGCGATGTGGCCTGGGCCGCTGGCAAGGAAATCGGAATCGAGCGAAAGGATGACATTGGCTTTGCCCGGCACATAGACCGTGTTGACGTTCCGGCCAAACGCGAGTTTCGCGCCTTCACGGGCGCCACCGCCGGAAGCGGGCTCCCACTGGTGCCACTTGGCCAATGGATAAAGCGCCAAAAGTTTTCGGAGTTGCCAAGCCAAAGTGGGCGAAGTGACGGTGCCCGTCAGGATACGGAAGCCGGCGCCGTTTTGCGCTTTCATGGCGGTCGCAAGTCCTTGCGCAGCGTCCAGGAACGCAGACCACGAGCGGATTTCCCCGTTCTCCAATACAGTTTGCGCACGATCCGGATCGTACAGATTCAGGATGGAAGCTTGAACAAGGGCATCGGTGGAACCCAGGCTCGACGGATGATCGGGATTGCCTTCGATCTTGGTTGGGCGTCCTTCGTGGCTTTCCACGAGCACACCAACGGCATCGGCGCCAAAGGGCATGGCGGTCGCGTAGAAATTCGGCTTGCCCAGCACCATGCCGTCCGGTTGCTTCACGTATGGCACGATGTGCGATTCATCAGGGCGTCCGCAACCGGCGAGGCCCGCAAAGGCCAACGACGCTCCCATCAATTTCAGGAAGTTGCGGCGGTCTACGGCGTCGTCCCATTCGGAGGCGTGACGGGGGAATTCGCGGTGCAGCAAATCCTGGAAATGAGGGTCGTCGGCCAGTTCTTCCAGCGTGCGCCAATACTGCTTCCCGGATTTTCCCTTCAGTTTTGCGCGGACAGCCGCGAGGTTCAGGGTAAATTCGCGAAGTGTATTGTCTTCGGCATGAACCTTATGCTCGTGATCGTGGCCGTCATCATGGGCCGCCGCGTTTGGCAGGGCACCCTGAAGAACGCGAAGTTCCTTGTCGTTTGCGTGCTCGCTCATAGCATCCATTAGCTAGCGGTGGCACGTCGAGCAACTGGTGAGCTCGGCCGTGGTCCGAAGTTTGTAGTCCGCCGCGAGTTTCTTTCCAGCTTCTTCCTGATCCGCGGGCGCTTTCCAATCCATATTGAAAATCTGGTCCCTGGGGCGAAGGTTGGGCTGGGGATCGCGATGGCAATCCAGGCACCAACTCATAGTGAGCGGAGAAGCCTGAAAGACTAGCGGCATCTGGTTGATCGAACCATGGCAGGATGAGCAGCCAATGCCCTTGTTGATGTGAATGCTGTGATTAAAGTAGACGTAGTCGGCCAGGCGATGCACTTTAACCCACTCGATGGACTGGTCCGTGCGGTAGCTTTCTCGAACGGGTTCCAAATAACCCACGTTGTTGAAGAGAACGGAATGGCAATTCATGCAAGTCCTGGTGGGAGGAATGCCCGCGTAAGCCGAACTCTCCACGCTGGTATGACAGTAGCGGCAGTCGATGCCTTCATCGCCCACATGGTGCTTGTGGCTGAACTGTATGGGTTGATTCCGGGACACGCGCTCGTTGGTGATATAGGGAGACCGCGCCACGACCAATACGGCGGTCAGCGCCAAGCCTCCCAGAACGACCGCTCCGAGTAGACTGAACCTCGCCAGAAAATTCGCACTTCGGTGAAAGATTTGTGCCATGTCAGCGTTGCGCTTGGGCAGATTGATTCTCCGGAAGGGTCATGCTCTCGGGAGAATCCTCCACTCTTATGCCGGACAGCGCAGGGCCAGGCCGAAACGACCCGATAGTTTCTATCAATTTCTACTGGAATGCAACCCGAAAGCCAAAACGGCGCAGTTTGTCAACTTCGGAACTAGCTGTTTCAAAAGGGTTGCTCGGTTCAGAGGCTTCAAAAACAATGCAAGGTTGCGGGGCCAGGTTTAGCGCGCTCCGAAGTGAAACTGCGGCTCTTCCGATATCTCTATCGTTAGTCCTGAACATGCACGAGTTTCATGCCCGGCAATTCCATAAGAGTTCCTTATGTGTAGCCCTAATGCATTGGACTCTCGCTGATGGCCCGTGGCGTGCTATTCTTTCAATATCTCGCCGCTTCTGCGGCGAAGCGCTGCTGCCCCGGCTCTTCCCGGGACAGCCATTGAACGCCGCTGGGGCGTGGTCCAACCGGTAGGACACCTCACTGTTAATGAGGACGGTGAAGGTTCGAATCCTTCCGCCCCAGCCAACTCTCTAGCGGCCGGGGGCACGCCGATCGCGGTCCCTTGGGGAACTAGTCCTTTTGTGTCGGATAGCCTGCTTCCAGCCAGCCCTTCCACCCGCCGTCCATTGATTCGACG
>DATNHU010000301.1:0-4455 GCA_035604795.1 Candidatus Limnocylindrales bacterium | reverse complement strand
GGGATGGGTGCTCGACTATTGCGTTCCTGGATCCTTCGCCCGCTGGTTTCCATTGAAGAGATTGAAGAGCGGCTGAGCGCCGTTGCGGAGTTAAAGGTACACACAGTGCTCCGCGAAGAAATCCGCGAGACGCTAAAAGGTGTGTTGGACTTAGAGCGGCTGAACAGCCGCATTACTTTAGGATTCGTTACGCCGCGTGATTTGATGTCATTGCGCGCTTCGCTCGCTCGCGTGCCGCTTGCGCGGGGTTTCTTAGCTAACTGCACCAGCACTCGATTGGCCGAATTGCGCAAACAAATGGATGATTTGGGGGACGTCGCGGCGCGCATCGAGTCCACCATTGCGGAAAATCCGCCCGCTCAAGCCAACGAGCCCGGTGTAATCAAACGTGGATTTCTTCCTGAGCTTGACAAGTTGCGTGATCTCGGCCAGCGCGGCCGTCAATTCATTGCCGGAATGGAGGAGCGCGAACGCAAGCGCACAGGTATCGCTTCCCTCAAGATTCGCTATAACCAGGTATTTGGCTATTATATTGAGATTTCGCGACCAAACCTGCATTTGGCGCCGCCCGATTATGAACGCAAACAAACACTTACCAATGCGGAGCGGTTCACCTCCAGCGAATTGAAAGAATATGAGCAGAAAGTTCTTGAGGCCGACGACCACATCGCTGAAATCGAAGCGCGATTATTTGCCGAATTGCGCCAATGGATTGCCACCCAGGCGGCGCGCCTGCGACGAACCGCGATGGCGATTGCGCAACTGGATGTGCTTGTAAACTTTGCCCGTCTCGCCGCGGCGCGGGATTACTCTCGCCCCGAGTTCACCGAAGACGGCGAGATGACTATCGTTGGCGGCAGGCACCCGGTTATCGAGAAGCTGCTGGAAACGCATGGCGAGAGGTTCGTCCCGAACGATTTGTACCTGAATGAGTCTTCGCAGCAGATACTCTTGATCACCGGCCCGAATATGGGTGGTAAGTCCACCTACCTGCGCCAGGCTGCGCTGATTGTCATCATGGCGCAAATCGGGTCTTTCGTTCCCGCGAGGCAGGCGAAGTTGCCTATCACCGATCGCATTTACACGCGTATCGGTGCCTCAGACAACCTGGCGCGAGGTCGCTCCACTTTTCTCGTGGAAATGAGCGAGGTGGCGGCAATCCTGAATACTGCAACACCGTCCAGTTTGATCCTGCTTGACGAAGTGGGTCGTGGCACTGCGACTTTCGATGGTTTGAGCATCGCCTGGGCCGTGGTTGAATGTTTGCAGTCACAGACTCATGCCCGAACCCTTTTCGCTACTCACTATCACGAGTTGACGGAGCTGGCCGAGCTTTTGCCCGGCGTGAAGAATATTCATGTTGCAGTTCGTGAAACTGCAACCGGAATCGTTTTCCTTAAGAGAGTCGAGGTCGGAAGTGCCGACCGCAGCTATGGCATCGAAGTCGCGCGGCTGGCGGGATTGCCGCATGCCGTCATCGCGCGCGCCCGCGAAATTCTTCTGCGCCATGAGCGCAGTGAGCATGAATTGACCGAGCAACTATCTCCCGGGGCGGCACGCGGCCCGGCTGCTGCTCAAGAACCCATGTTCACTCCGATTGACCGTGAAGTTCTGGAGGCGCTGCGCGCGGCGGACCTCGATAATCTCAAACCGCTCGACGCGCTAAATCTGCTCGCTCGGATGAAGAAACAGATCACATGAACCGCCCCCCTTCCAACAAAGCGATGCGCGTCCTGGGCCTCATGTCCGGCACCTCCGCGGACGGGATTGACGTCGCGCTCGCGCGAATTTCCGGTGCCCCTCCACACCTGCAAGCAAATCTTGAGAATTTCACCGCGATTCCCTTCCCTCGAACGGTTCGGGATGCGATCTTACGTCTCGCAAATGGTGCTCCCACGTCCACGAAGGAAATTAGTCAACTCAATTTCCTTCTCGGGGAACTCTTTGCAGGCGCGTCGCGCGAAGCATGCCGCCGGTTTCGCACCTCGTTGACAAGCATTTCTCTCATTGGCTCTCACGGCCAAACTGTTTATCACCAGGGTCTCCCCACCCGGACTTTTGGGCAGCAGCGGGTCGCCTCCACATTGCAAATCGGAGAGCCCGCCGTAATTGCCGCTCGGACGGGTATCACCACGATCGCCGATTTCCGTCCCGCAGATCTCGCCGAAGGCGGCCAGGGCGGGCCTCTCGTCCCGTTCGTGGATTACTTGCTTTACAGACATGCACGCATCGGTCGCGTCGCTCTCAACATCGGCGGCATTTCCAATGTCACTGTAATTCCGAAAGGCGCGGAACCCAGTGATGTATTCGCGTTCGACACCGGTCCTGGAAATATGGTGGTTGACGGGCTGGTCAGCAATTTCACGAGAGGTCATGCAGCCTATGATATCGACGCGAAGCTCGCGCGCAAGGGCCGAGTTGTGCCTCGAATACTCAACTCCCTACTCGATGACAAATATTTTCGCCAGCGTCCCCCAAAATCGGCTGGGCGCGAGCAATTTGGGGAAGCGTACGTCCAACACTTGATCACACTTGGACGCAAACACAAAGCTAGTCAGGAAGACTTGATCCGCACTGCTACGATCTTGACCCCACTCTCCATTCTTGACGCCTGGCATCGCTTCATAGCGCCACGCGCGAAGATAAATCAACTTATTGTCGCCGGAGGCGGCTCGCACAATCCATTGATGATGGCTCAGCTCGCCGCAGGTCTGCGGGACGTGGAAGTGACGAACTCCGCCTCTCTTGGCGTCTCCGAAGACGGCAAGGAAGCTTTCGCGTTCGCAATTCTTGCGTACGAAACATTCCATGGACGCCCATCAAATCTCGTGGCAGCCACTGGTGCGCGTCGCCCCGCAATTCTGGGCAAGGTTTGCTATGCCCCGTCGCGCTAACTCCCGCACGGCCTTGGGCGCCCTCATCGCCTGCGTACTGCTCTCTCTCGGCATCACAAGCTGCCACAACTTCCCCGCCGAGCCGCCGGGTACGGTTACTTTCGTGATTGAGACAATGCCTGCCAATTTCGATCCACGCATCGGCACCGACGCCCGGTCCCAGCAAATCAACAGTCTCCTATTCAGCGGTCTGCTTGAACGCGATGCCTCTATGAACCTCCGCGGTGATCTCGCGGAGCGATGGGAGGCGCTCGACCCCCGCACTTATGTTTTCCATCTTCACAGTGGTGTGCGCTTCCACGACGGCCGTGCGCTCACTTCTGTCGATGTCAAGTTCACATTTGAATCCATAATGAATGGTGTTGCGGGGCCGTCTGGCATAGTCCAAAGCCCAAAGCGCGGTGCATTCCGTGTGGTACAGGCTATTGAAGCGCCCGACCCTTCAACAATAATTTTCCGTCTCTCGGAACCCAATGCATCATTCCCCTGGAGTCTAGTGCGCGCCGCCGTCGGAATCGTGCCCGCCGGATCGGGAGCGGGCTTCGCGCAACATCCAGTCGGGAGCGGCCCATTCCAATTTGTTAGCGCCAAGCAAGACGATGAAATCATCGTCTCGCGCAATGCCGCATACTTTCGAGGCGCGCCGCAGGTAGAACGCGTGCGCTTCCGAGTGGTTCCCGAGGCTGTCGTACGCGCACTCGAAATGCGCAAGGGCACCGCGGACTTGGAACTCAACTCGTTTACGCCGGACATGGTGCCTGTTCTGGCGCGCCAATCTGACCTGGCCGTCACCGAAGAGCCCGGCACATTGTTTTCCTACATTTCGTTCAATTGCGAGGACCCTGCCCTCAGCCACCGCGAAGTGCGCCAGGCGCTCACTTATGCGACTGACCGCGATACTCTGGCGCGCACATTGCTGCGTAGCCAGGCCCGCGTGGCCGATGGCCCGCTCCCACCGAGCAATTGGGCCGCCGAACCCAATCTCCCGAAGTACGGTTACGATCCCGCGAGAGCGGAAGCTTTGCTCGATCAGGCAGGTTTCCCACGTGTCGGCGACCCACACACGGGTTCGCGTTTTCACTTGACGCTGAAAACCTCCACGGATTCGCTCGCCCGCCTGCTGGGGGAAGTTCTTCAGGACGAATGGCGTCGCGTGGGAATCCAATTAGATCTTCGCCCACTCGAATTCGCAACTTTTTTTGCGGACATCACGCGCGGCAATTTCCAGCTCTACACACTGCGTTGGGTGGGTGCCAACAATGATCCCGACTTCTTTGAGTATGCATTCGGCTCCCACAGAATCCCTCCCGCAGGAGCCAATCGCGGACGGTACCGTAATCCGCAACTTGACGCCCTGGTGGATCGCGCTCGAGTCGAACCCGACCGTGAAAAGCGCCTCGCCCTCTATAGCCAGGTGCAACAAATCATCGCGACGGATCTTCCCTACCTGCCCTTGTGGTTCCAGGACAATATTTCCGTTCACCGGAGGCGCATCGATCACGTCTCGCTTGGGCCCGGGGGAGACTACGATTTTGTTGCGGGGATCACTTTGAAGTAAAAG
>DATNHU010000300.1:0-3405 GCA_035604795.1 Candidatus Limnocylindrales bacterium | reverse complement strand
CCGCGCCGTGCGCCTGAAATATGCGGTGATGGATATGCGGGCGCTCAGGCAGGCCGGTATCCCTTCGCCGCGCCCGTGGCAAGAGGCGCTGGCCGAATACACCCATAGCCGGTCATAACTCACGAAAGTGAGCGCTTATTGGAGATTGATTCGATAGAATCGCCCATCACTGTGTGGCCGCTGAGGGCGGGAGGGGCAATCGTGATGCGAATGAAGGGCTTTTTGCGGGCGATTCTATTGGCACGATTAATCCTGGCATCCGGGATATTTCTAGCGGTTGGTGTCCCCGCATGGTGCCAAGCCCCAACGCAATCCATGGTCGTTTTTTGGGAAGATGGATTCCCTGCCGCAGATTCGGCTCAACCGTCTCGCGCCCAACTAAGCGCCATCTTGCCCAACGCGGATTTCATTTCGGCAGACGGCCTGGAGGAAGCCCTCTCAGCAAATCAAACCCAGTTGCTTATTCTGCCCTTCGGCTCGGCATTTCCTGAAGAACATTGGGAAGCCATTCATAAATATCTTGAGCGCGGCGGAGATCTGCTTGTGCTCGGCGGCCGGCCATTCACCCGTGGCGCCTACAAAGACAAGGGCACCTGGCATTTGCGCCCGCCAATTCAGGCGTATGCGCGCACCCTGTTTTTGAACGATTACCAGGAAACGCCGGGTTCGGACGCGCTTAAATTCACTCCGAACGAAGATTTCCAATTCCTAAGATTGCCGGAATTTGCGTGGAAGCGCGCGTGGGGCGCCACGGTGCGCCTCACCGATGCGGACCTCTACAAGCGCGAGGGATCGGCTGGCACACTCGACACGCGGCTCGATAGTTTCGTTTGGGGAGTGGCCAACGGCCGGAAACTCGCGGCACCTGTAATCGAACTTGATCATGTTCAGAATCAATTTGCAGGAGGCCGATGGATTTTCGTCAACTGCGAGCTGAGAGATGGTTTTTACGCCAGCCCCACAGCGAAAAATCTTGTCGCGACGCTTGCACAACGCGCCGCCAACGGCGCCGAAGAATTCACTGTGCAACCTTCGTGGCCCCTGTTTCTGCCGGGGGAACCGCTTACATTTAATTTGCATTGGCAACGGTTCGGTGCAGCCCTCCGCAGCACGATCCCAATAACGGGACAAGCGATGGGAACTTCAGCAAGGATCGAGTTGGACTGTGAGCCTGAGAGCGGAAACCGAACGACTGAAACGATTCAAGTGGCTCCTGCTAGCTTCCCATTCACTTCGCAAATAACGTTGCCTGCGTCTTCGGGGAAAGGCCTTCATTCGGTAATTGCCCGGCTTTACGTAAACGGAGAGGTTCGTGAAGTCTATCGAACTGGTTTCTGGCTGCGCGACGAAAGCTTGCTAAAGTCGGGGCCGCGCATTGGCATCGCGAGCGATTACTTCACCTTGGATGGAAAACCGGTCCTCGTCGCCGGCACCACCTACATGGCCAGCGACGCCCAGCGCCAGTTTTTCATGCGTCCAAATCCCTGGCTGTGGGATTGCGACATGGCCGAAATCCATGCGGCGGGATTGAACATGCTCCGCACAGGCTGGTGGACGGCATGGGACCAGGTGATGAAGCAGAGCGGCGTGATCCACGAAGAATCGCTGCGCGCGATGGAAGCCTATTTAATGACCGCGCGGCACAATGGGCTCGCGGTTCAATTCACTTTCTTCGCGTTCATGCCGGAAGTGCTGGGAGGCGGCAATCCGTATCTGGATCCCGAATCCGTCCGGCTGCAAAAGGAATTGATTCTCCCGTTCGTTGAGCGCTTCCGCGACGTGCCCTATCTGGCCTGGGATTTAATTAACGAGCCCAGTTTTTCCAATCCGCAACGCACCTGGCAGACGCGCCCAAACGGCGATGCCAACGAATCGGCGGGGTGGAACGCATGGCTGAACCGGCACTATCCCGATCGCGGCGCAATGGCTGAAGCCTGGCGCAGCGCCCTCGTGCCGCCCGGCTCGCCAGTGCCGCTGCCCGCCGAGGCGGAGTTTTCCAATCGAGCGCAATACGAAGCGTGGCCATTCAATACTTCGCTTCGCGCGATGGACTACGAGCACTTCGCGCAGGACGCTTTCCGCGATTGGGTGGCGGAAATTGCGGGCGCCATCCGCGCTGCGGGCAGCAATCAACTGGTCACCGTGGGGCAGGATGAAGGTGGCGGCGGTGATCGCCCTTCACCCGCATTCTTCGGCGACACGGTGGATTTCACGACTACTCACACCTGGTGGCTCAGCGACGCGCTGCTCTGGGATTCGCTGGTGGCAAAAATTCCCGGCAAACCTATGCTGGTGCAGGAAACCGGAGTGAGTCACGAGATGCGCGTGGATGCGGGTCCGCATCGCAGTCTGGAGGAAGAGACAACCCTGCTGGAAAGAAAACTGGCCATGGCCGCGGGCACCAGCGCGGGGGTCATCCAGTGGCTTTGGAATGTGAATTCATTGCAGCGCGATGATCGCGAGGCCACCATCGGCGCTGTGCGTCCTGACGGCACGGAGAAACCGGAGGCCGAACTGTTGCGGCGATTTGCCCAATTTGCAGCCGCCGCGGGGCCGCACATGTCGGGTGCACAAATGCCGGAAGTGGCCATCGTGACGTCGCAGACCATGCAGTTCTCACCACTTCAAGTTTTGGCGACAGAAGCGCAGCAAAAGTCGGTGCGCGCGATCCATTATTACGTCCACGTGCCCGCGTTTGTGCTCACTGAAAATCAGGTCGCAAAAAGTGTAGACAGCCTAAAACACGTAAGACTCGCAATCCTGCCCGCGCCGCAGGCGTTCAGCGATGAGGCATGGAGGGCGCTGCTCGATTTCGTAGACGGCGGCGGCACGCTATTGGTGACGGGATCGGTTGAGCGTGACGCCCACTGGCGCGTAACTCAGCGCCTCGCGGCACTGGGAGCAGCGGCCGCTCCAAAGTCAATTCTGTTGCGTAACTCGGAACAGCAAGTCGGCAACGAAAAAAACGATCGGCCGATTGATCTAAGTTTTAGCTTTGACAAACAACAATCCGTAGAATTCTCTGAATTTACAAACGGTGAAACTTTTCAAATATTGCCGCACGGCAAAGGAAAAGTAATCGTTGTCAGTGAACCTGTCGAACTCGCCGACGGACTGCAACCGGCCGCTGACGTCTACACCTGGGTGATGGAACATTCAGGCATCCATTCTCCATTTGAGGGACATGCACCTGCGGGAGTCCTGATTCGTCCGATCTATCTGGCGGATACCGTACTTTATTTGTTGGTATCCGAGTCGGCAACCGAAGATGAAGTCTCAATAAATGACCGCCTGACCGGTGGTGAAATTCGCGCCAAACTTGCTCCGGGGCGCGCGGAACTCATATTGATCAACAAGAGTGGCGGCAAAGTGATTGCGCGATTCGGAGAGTAATATTTTTTGGAA
>DATNHU010000299.1:0-3349 GCA_035604795.1 Candidatus Limnocylindrales bacterium | reverse complement strand
TCGGGATCAAACAGATCAATCCGGCCATTTCCTTTCGCGGCCACACCTAAGGAAAATGAAGAAGGCTCAAATTGCACCAAACCAATGGCGCCCGTCGGGGACCCGGGGATTGCAAATAGATCCCATGTATTCGTCTTGGCGGCGGCGATGAGCTTGCTCAATTCCGTAAACGCGAATTCCTGCCTGCGCGCGAATTTCTTCCCCTGATCCCGTCCACTGGGATTGCGCACATACAGGGAAACGAGTTGATTGATTGCCGGCCGCTTGCCGAATGGGTTCGGACTGAGCTTGGTCGGAATTCCAAAATCGGTTTCTATACGCAGGTGCCCGCAAATAATCTCTTTGGGCACTCTATATTTTTCATAGGCCAATTCCAGCGCCGTCTCGTGCGCGCCGATAAACGTCCTGCACCGCTCCAATGACTCCTCACTCAGAAGGCCAAATCGCTTCGTCAAATACGGATTTCTTTCGTGCTCCTTGGCGCCGCCGCTTGACTTGGGCTGTTCCGCCGCCGGCGGAGGAGGGGTGTAAATTTCCAGGCGCGGATCCCGGAATAATGCCGTCACATAACCGCAGTCGAGTTCCTTCTCTTTGCAGAGGCGGCTTTGCAGATCATCCTTGCGCAGATCCTCTTTAGAGGCGACCCTAACCACCACCGGGGCAAAGGACTTCTGCGCGCTAATTGACCCGGGCCAGGTCATGGCCAACGCGAAAACCACTGCACTCTTCAGCGAAATTC
Organism: Candidatus Limnocylindrales bacterium; assembly: GCA_035604795.1. GTDB lineage: Bacteria > Acidobacteriota > Terriglobia > Acidiferrales > UBA7541 > DASTCZ01. Next base: position 2,610 of record DATNHU010000299.1, on the reverse strand, counting down.
TATAAGAGGGTGACATAGCCTGCGATTATCGGCTGCGGGGTCTGCCTGAGCGATGGTGCTCCAGTTGGTATTCGCCGGTACTTAAATCTTGGGAGTACCAGTCCTGTATTCCTACTCGCCGGTGGTACTTCAAAGAATCGGGCCTTCCGCGCCCATGATTCCTATCTCAGGCTGGGCTATCTTTGCAAGATTTTTTTCCGCCCTTTCTGGGAAGCTTTCGATAGGCCCGCGCCGGGGGTTCAGATAGAATCTGTCCCTGGATATTTTCAGATGCACTAATCACGATTCTGGTAGCTCGATACCACTTTATGAGTGACGAGGTGAGTTGTGGGACGTTCTCCGAATGCTTCCAGTAGCAGAATCCGATGGTTTGGAGTCTGCACGGCCATCGCGGCACTCACTATCCTGGCTGCGCCCCGCACCAGCCTCCCTGCTGACGTCGCCGCGCAGAGCAGCCGCGCGCCAATTCAGATCAGCGTGGATTTAAGCGAAGCGCCGCGGCACATTTTTCACGCCCACATGGTGATACCCGCCACGCCCGGCCCCCTAACGCTCCTCTATCCGAAATGGATCCCCGGCGAGCATATGCCCGACGGCCCTATCTCCGACGTCGCCGGATTGAAATTCACCGCCAATGGCCAAACCCTCGCGTGGGACCGTGATCCCGTTGAAATGTTCGCATTTCACATGAATGTGCCCGCGGGGGCGACTGCCGTGGAAGCCAACCTCGATTACTTGAACCCCGTGGATGGCATCGGTTATTCCGCGGGGCCTTCCGCAACTTCCCAGGTGAGCATCCTCGAATGGAACGATGTGCTCCTTTACCCTTCCGGCAGCAAGTCCGATGACCTCACCTACGTCCCGCGGCTGCGCTTGCCTGCGGCATGGAAATTCGGCACCGCGCTACCCGACGCGAGGCAGCAAGGCGACGCAATTCAATTCGGCCCCGTCTCGCTCACAACTCTCGTTGATTCCCCGGTGCTTGCCGGTGCATTTTTCCGTCAAATCCCGCTGGCCACGGACGTGAAACCCCCACACTTTCTGGACTTGGCCGGCGACTCTGCAGCTTCCGTGGACATTCCTGCCGACGAACTCGAGGCCTACAGCAAGCTGGTCCGCGAAGCCGGAGCGCTTTTCGGCGCGCGCCACTACGATCATTATGATTTTCTGCTCTCGCTCACCGATCACTTTTTTCCCAACGGCCTCGAGCATCACCAGTCCAGCGACAACCGCGCTCCCGAGCGTACCCTTCTCGATGGCGACTTGCGCGAGATGTACGCCGACCTGCTCCCCCACGAATTCACGCACTCGTGGAATGGAAAATACCGCCGCCCGGCGGGACTGGCCACTCCGAACTTTGACGTGCCCATGAAGGGTGATTTGCTTTGGGTCTACGAAGGGCTTACGCAATACATCGGCGAAACCCTTTCCGCGCGCGCGGGCACTCGCACCGAAGACGCTTACCGCGAAGCGCTCGCCGCAACCGCCGCCTATCTCGATTATCAGTCCGGCCGCAACTGGCGTCCTCTTCAGGACACTGCGACCGCAGCGCAAACGCTCTACCTGATCACCGGCAAGGCCTGGTTTTCTTACCGTCGAAACGTCGATTTCTACGATGAGAGTTGGCTCATCTGGCTGGAAGCCGACACCATCATCCGCAGGCAATCCGGCGGAAAGAAATCGCTCGATGATTTTTGCCGCAGCTTCCACGGCGCCCCCAGCACCGGCCCAAAGCTGGTGCCCTATGCATTTGAAGACGTGGTCACAGCAATGAATGCCATCTCTCCCTACGACTGGGCCAAATTCTTCCGCGATCGCCTGGATTACATCGGCCCGCGCGCCCCGCTCGGCGGCATCACGGGCGCTGGGTGGAAGCTCGAATACAACGACTCAACCAATACACACATACAAGCCGAGGAACACACCGATGGCACAATCAATTTCACTTATTCGTTGGGCATGAGCCTGAAAGCCGACGGCGGCGTACTCGATGTGATTCCGGGCATGCCCGCGGCTGATTCAGGCCTCGCACCCGGAATGAAGCTACTCTCCATTAATGGCAAGGCCTGGTCGGTGGATCAGCTCCATGACCTTGTGAGCAAAACAAAAGACCGCACCGCCTCCATTGAGCTGCTTGCCGATAATGACGGCTACACGAAAACTTATCGCGTCACCTACAAAGGCGGCGAGCGATATCCGCACCTGGTGCGGGATGAGGTCCAGCCCGATTTGCTGAGTGCCATCCTGCGCCCGCTGACCGCCACACCGTCCCAGAAATAGCGGGGTTTCGGGCAATTAGAAGGCTTAAGATTGCATCTAATGTGGCAGGACCCCATCCAATCTTAGTGAGGAGCGCGTACTAAAATACAGAGGGCGCGAGGCGATTCGATGCTGATTAAGAAAGCGCAAGATCTAAAGTATTCCGACATTACGCCCAAGGGCCTTTACCTGAACCGGCGCAAGTTTCTTGCGGAAGCCGCGATAGCCGGAGGGGCGCTGATTGCCGGGCGCAGCTTGTGGAACCTGATTTCGCCCTCGCAGAGCGTGCTCGCCAACACAAAACTCAACGTGGCCAGCAAGAGCCCTTTCAGCACATCGGAAAAAGAGAAT
>DATNHU010000298.1:0-3719 GCA_035604795.1 Candidatus Limnocylindrales bacterium | reverse complement strand
TGAAGGCCCCGATACAGGCGCAGTTTATTTTTGTTCAGTTGATTCATTATTTTAGCTCATTTGGGCTGGTTCGCTACGCCGAATGAGTGATTCGCTGTGGGGGCTGTTGGGGAGATGATGCGACGCGGCGCAGAGCTCTGACGGAGAGGGAATCTACCAGGGCACTCGACCTTCGTCGCTAAAATATCCGCCCGTGGGTCCATCATCGCCAATCGTGGCGTACTGAATCGCCGCAACCGCTCCCTGTGCCGCCGTGCGAGGCCCGCTGTTGCCGTTCAGGTCGGTAGCGCAATAGCCGGGACAGATGGCGTTCACCTTGATCGGCGTGTCTTTCAACTCGTTCGCGAACTGAATGGTCATGCTATTCAGGGCCGATTTCGACGTGTTGTAGCCCAGCAAAAGAAGTTGGGATGTCGGCGAATCGGCCTGGCTTGCAAACGTGAGCGACCCCAGGTGGCTCGATACGTTCACGATCCGGCCATGTCTCGATTTTCGGAGCAGCGGCAGCATGGCCTGGGTCAGCTCCATCGCACCGAACACATTGGTGCCGTAGATTTCCCGCACTTTGTTCAGATCCGCGCCGCTAGGCTTCGGGTCAAAGTAGCTGATGCCCGCGTTGTTGACCAGAATGTCCAACCGCCCGAATTCCTTCTCGATCCATGCGGCGGCGCGCTCGATTGTCTCAGGAACGGTGACATCCAGCCTGATGAAACAGGCATCGATGCCTTCGGCCTTCAATTTTTCGACGGCCGCCTGACCTCGGGCTTCGTCACGCGCGCCGGCCAGCACCTGGATCTTCTTTGCGCCCAACCCGCGCGCGATCTCATACCCAATGCCCTTGTTCGCGCCGCTGATAAGCGCGATGTCGCCTTGAAAAAGTTCCGCATTCGCCATAATTCGTAAGTGTACCAATCGCGTTGTAAACCTCGGGAGAGGAAAGTTCGTCTACACGCGCATGAAAAAAAGAATACTTGCCACCGCCGCAGTCATGGCCTTCACTTCCCTGCTTGCCATCGCGCAAAGCACAACCCCAACGCCACCGACCACCGCGCAGATCGTCGCCCGCCAGGTCGCGCGGCTTACCAAATTACTGGACCTGACCTCGGCGCAACAGACACAGGCCACCACGATTTTCACCACTGAGCAGGCCGCTCTCGCGCCGCTCAGAACGAGCATCGATGCGGTCCGCACTGCGCTTCAAACCGCGATCAAGAGCAACGACACAGCCACCATCGGCACCCAGGCCACGCAAATCGGCGCCTTGACGGGCCAGGAAGTGCTGGCCCAAGCCACGGGATCGGCTGCATTCTACGCAATACTGACCACAGATCAGCAATCCAAGTACGACACGCTTGGACCGATGATTGGTGGGCCGGGCGGTCCGGGAGGTTTCGGCGGGCCGGGCGGATTGGGCCCTCGCGGCTTCGGCGGATCCCATTAACAAGAGCCCCCGCAAACCCGGGCTTTGAGCCCCGTTGTAAACCCCAGGCCGGTGCAGCACGTCTACACAAACTATGCGATTGCCGGCAACCTCCGAGTTGGCCGCGTCTGAATTGGCAACGTCTGAACTGGAGAACCACATCAGAACGGACGCTGCCATTCTCGACCAGGACTTCGAAGCGCTGGTACGGTTGTATCGGCCCAGGGTGTTCCGCTTCGCGCTGGCTTCGTTGCGCGACGTGGACGCCGCCGAGACCGTGACTCAGGATTGTTTTCTCCGCGCGTATCAAGCACGCCGGCGGTTCCGGCAGGACTGCGGCGTGCACACCTGGTTGATGCAGATTGCCGTGAATCTGATCCGCGATGTCATTCGCAACCGGCGCTTTCAGTTTTGGAGACGGGCGAGTCGCACGGCCAAGCCCGTCGACGCCGCCGGGCATGCGCTGGCCGATCGCGCGCGATCTCCGGAAGCTCAGGCACTCATCCAGGAACGAGTGGCGGCAGTTTGGAGCGCGGCCGAACGCCTTCCCCAGAAGCAGCGCGCGGTGTTCCTGCTACGCTTCGTGGAAGACATGGACTTGCTTGAAATTGCCTTCGCCACGGGAATGAAAGAAGGCACGGTGAAAACTCATCTCTTCCGCGCACTGCGGGCGGTGCGAGAACATATGGGAGACACTGCATGATTGCGCATCTAACCTTTGAGCAGCTATCGGAATGCATTTTGGGCCAGCCGAGCCCTCTGGTGGCGCAGCATGTGCAGGAATGCCTGGACTGCCGCGCGGAGTTGATTCAATTTCGCGAAGCGCTTGGCGAATTTCGAGGCGCCGTCCGCGCATGGAGCGAGGATCAAGCGGACCGTTATCGAGCCGGCAATTATCCAGGGAAAGCCGCGCTCGCGATTCCCGCTTCCGCGCAGAAGCCGCGTCTGGCGTCCGCCTCGCACCAACTGGCATGGGCTTTGCTGATTGCTGCGGTGTGCGTTGTTGCGAGCATCGTTTTCGCCTGGCACGGAAGAGAGCAATCGCCGGCCAGCGACGCGGTGTTATTGAATCAAGTGGACGCACAAGTCTCGCGCACTGCTCCCTCGTCCATGGAGCCACTGATGAGGCTGGTGGTGGAAAAACCATGATGACGCGCTCTCTTTTCATCTTCCACGCGGTTATCTTCGCCGCCGGCGTTCTCGCGGCGCAGCCGCCTCCCGACGATCGGGGACCGGGCCCGCCGCCACGCCCGAATCGGCCGCCCATGGAGCGCGCTTTTCACGCCGGACCGCCCGGACGATGGTGGACGGATCCGGCCTTGGTCCAAAGGCTCGGGCTCACCGCCGATCAACAAAAGCGCATCGACACGCTTTTTCAACAGAACCGATTGAAGCTGATTGACCTGAGCGCTGGCGTGCAGAAGGAAGAAGCCATTCTGGAGCCGTTACTGGAAGCCGACCGCCCGGACGAATCACAGGTGCTGGCGCAAATCGACCGCATCGCGCAGGCGCGCGCCGAGTTGGAAAAGGCCAACGCTCGCATGTTGCTGGGCTTCCGGGGCGTGCTGGCGCTGGAGCAGTGGAAAAAGCTCCAGGCCGAAGCGCCGCCCCGCCGCCGGGAGCATCCCTGACAATCCGGCACCGGAGCAAGGCACCAGGAAAAATCTTCCATCGCCTGCGACCGCGTTCTGTGCGGGCGCGCCGTTATTCCTTTGTTTCAACGCCTTAAGTTTGGAAGCCAGCGTGCCCACCGCGCGTGGTAGGTCCAATCGGTGTGGCGCCGGGCCCGGGGTATCTTTGGACCAATGGCTATTGGGACTGGGTTGGTGGCAGGTGGATTTGGGTTGACGGGCGATGGCTGCTTCCTCCGCGTGGGCATCGGGTATGGGTTGAGCCGTACTATCACCCGTATGGTGGCGGCGCTTATCATTATCATCGCGGCTACTGGAGGTAAAGCGTCGTCGGCGGCGGCCTGGTTCGTGCTATTTTCGTGACGTGCCAGACTCCAACTACGGCCGCTATTTTGAAGACCTGGAACCGGGACAAACGTTTCGACACTGGCCGGGCCGCACCATCACGGAATTCGACGACACGCTGTTCAGCCTGTTGAGTATGAACCAGCATCCGCTGCATATCGACGAACACTTTGCGGCGGGGATGCAGCATGGCCAAAGGCTAGTCGAGGGACCGATAGTTATTAGTCTCGTGGTGGGGATGAGCCAGGGTGACGTCGGCGGCCGCGCTATCGAAACACTCGAATACTCCGGCGTCCGGCATATTCTTCCCGTCTTTCACGGCG
>DATNHU010000297.1:0-2108 GCA_035604795.1 Candidatus Limnocylindrales bacterium | reverse complement strand
GTTACGCCGCACCTCTTCATCACGGAGCTCCGCACCATCGCCGCGGACGATCTTTGGATGAGTCCGTGCTACCAGCGGCCCTCCATGACCATTCATTTCACCTGGAAACCGGAATGGCCCGCGGTCAAGCAGGTATTGCCGATGATCGAAGCAAAGCTCGCGCCCTTCAACGCCAGACCTCACTGGGCAAAGCTATTCACCATGCCGCCCTCGCGGCTGAAGCAGCTCTACTGGAAAATGCCCGACTATCAAGCACTCCTTAGCCACTACGATCCGCGTGGAAAATTCCGTAATGAATTCCTGAACACCAATATCTACGGCGGCTAGTGTTACAGAGAATTGACAAATCTCGGCTAGACAATGGCATCGCAGCGCGATAGCCTAATCCCCGATACGAGGAGGTCCCTATGCGTTTGTGGATCGTTGTGCTTGTGATTGCCCTTTTCGGAGGCGTCGTTGCGGTTGCCGCTTCCACGCCCGCGGCTGGAACCGCCGCTCCTGATTTCACCCTGCCTTCCCAGGATGGCACCCCGCTCAGCCTGAGTGAATTTCGTGGGAAATGGGTCGTTCTTTATTTTTACCCCAAGGATATGACCACCGGGTGCACCATCGAGGCCCACAACTTTCAGCGCGATCAGCCGCAATACGCCCAGCGCAACGCGGTGGTGGTCGGCGTCAGCGTGGACACCGTGGACTCGCACAAGGAGTTCTGCGCCAAGGACGGCCTGAATTTCAGGCTGCTGGCCGATACCGAACACAAGGTAGTGAAAGAATACGGCTCAACCATGACTTTCGGAACCACGGAAGTCGCCGCCCGCAATACGTTCATCATCAATCCGCAGGGCACAATCGAGCGCGTCTACACCAGTGTGAACCCCAATAAGCATAGTGAGGAAGTTCTCGCCGCCCTGGACGAGCTGCAGAAAAGCGCCTCCAAGTAGGTTCTTTGGATGCTCCGAATGCCCACCCTTGCCAGCCAGGGGTGGGCGGTTCTTTCGCAGGACGTTAAACTGACTGCATGGACGTCAAGCCCGTCGACCTTCCCTATCGCGACTTCTATCGCATTCTTATCAGCTCGGTAGCGCCCCGCCCGATCGCCTGGGTTTCCACGCTAAGTGCAGACGGGCGTCCCAATCTTGCGCCTTTTTCTTTCTTCAACGTCGTGTCGGGTAAGCCTCCGCTCCTCGGATTTTCCCCGGCGTTGCGGCGGCTCGAGAATGGCCATGCTCCCAAGGACACGCTGCGCAACATCCGCGAGACTGGCGAGTTCGTAGTCAACATTGTCACCTTTGAAGTCGCCGAAGCCATGAACCTGACCAGCGGAGAGTATGAAAGCTCGGTCAACGAATTTGAAATTGCGAAACTCACTACTCGTCCGTCGAAAATCGTGCGCCCGCCGCAGGTCGCCGAGTCACCCGTTAGTTTTGAGTGCAAGCTTCACCAGATACTGGATTTCGGCGCTGAGCCCCCAAGCGGAAGCCTTGTAATTGGCGAGATTGTCAGCTTTCACATGAGCGACAAAGTTTTGAAAGATGGCGCTCTCGATCCACTATCCTTCGATCTGATCGGACGCATGGGCGGCAACCAATATTCCCGCACCACGGAACGCTTTGAACTGGAACGCCCCAGGGTGCAGCGGAAGACGTAAAAATTTGAAAGGCCAGAATCGGCAAAAACAAGGGTTTGCAGACCTTAGGCGCGAAGCGGCGCGAGAATGTAGCCCGCGGCGCAAGCCGCGGGTAAAGAATGGAATAGAGCCTCGCGCCCGCAGGGCGCAATACCGAAAAACCTGCGGATCCCTCGCGCCTTCGCCTCTGGCAATAACGCGGATCGGAGGCCTCGATCAACCGGGAGGATGTTGCTATCTCGGCCAGAACAAACTGCCGACGAGGAAAATGACTTGCGCCGCCGCCAGCGACATCCAGATGCGTGCGCGCAGGCGGGAGCGTTGCAGATCTCTCCGCAAATCGCTGTGCATGTCGTGGAGAAACTCCAGCAGTATCTCAGGGGGCTTGGGCGGCAGCGGAGGCGGTGCCGGAGCCGCGCGTCCGGACGCGGTCGCGTACGCCGGCTTGGGCGGGTCGGGCAGAAAGACTTTGGGTCCCTCG
>DATNHU010000296.1:0-9674 GCA_035604795.1 Candidatus Limnocylindrales bacterium | reverse complement strand
AACCCGCTTATATAAAGACCCATGGATATAAAAAGCACACTGAATCTGCCGCGCACCACCTTCCCGATGAAGGCCAATCTGCCTAAGGCTGAGCCGGTCCAGCTTGAGCAATGGGAGGAGCAGGGCCTCTACGCCCGGATCCAGGAATCGCGGGCGGGAGCGCCCACTTACGTACTACATGACGGCCCGCCATATCCCACCGGGACGATTCATCTCGGCACCGCGCTTAATAAAATCCTGAAGGACATGGTCGTGAAGTCTAAGACCATGTCGGGCTTCCGCGCCCCCTACGTGCCGGGATGGGATTGCCATGGGCTGCCCATCGAAACGAAAGTGGAAAAAGAATTGGGCAAGAAAGGCGCGGTCAGTCCCGCGGAATTTCGCAAGATGTGCCGCGAGTTTGCGACGCGCTATGTCGATCAACACCGCCGCGATTTCAAGCGGCTTGGCGTCACTGGGCGGTGGCAGGATCCCTATTTGACCATGAGCCCGCAATACGAGGCCTGTACTGCCGATGCATTCCTCGATTTTCTCGAAAAGGGCTACGTCTATCGCGGCCTGAAGCCGGTTTACTGGTGCCTTCATGATGAGACGGCACTGGCTGAAGCGGAAGTCGAATACGAGGACCACACCAGCCCTTCCATCTGGGTGAAGTTTCCGGCTGTCGGCGCAGCGGCTGCGTCCAAACTCGGCCCTGGAGTTGACGCCGTCATTTGGACCACAACTCCGTGGACACTTCCTCATAACCGCGCGCTGGCATTTCATCCCGATTTTGAATATGTAGTGATTGAAACGGCTCAAGGTGCGCTGTTGGTCGCGGCTGAACGTGTGGCTGCGCTTGGAAGTGATTTGGGCCTTCAACCAACTGGCGTGCGCGGACGGTGGAAAGGCCGCGAACTGGAAGGCCTGCAGTTCCAGCATCCATTCCTGAGGGAATTGGTTGTGCCCGGAGTGCTTGCGGATTACGTCACTCTCGATCAGGGCACGGGAATCGTTCACACGGCACCCGGCCACGGCGCTGAAGACTTCCTGACGGGCCAGCGATATGGTCTGGAAACCTACGCACCCCTCGATAATCAGGGGCGCTATCTCGAGGGTCTCCCGGAATACAAAGGGAAAACAGTTTTTGAAGCCAACCCTTCCATTGTGTCCTTGCTTCGGGACCGCGGAATGCTTTTGGGGGAAGCAAAGCTTACCCACAGCTACCCGCTCTGTTGGCGTTGCCACAATCCAGTGATTTTCCGGGCCACTGAACAATGGTTTATCCGCATGGATAGTGCCGATGAGTCATCCAAGGCTCCTTCCACATCCTTGCGCGAGCGGGCACTGGCGGAAGTCCCTCGCGTAACTTGGACTCCCGCGTGGGGCCAGGAACGCATGCGCCAGATGCTCGCCGAGCGCCCCGACTGGTGCATTTCCCGGCAACGCTTCTGGGGTGTGCCCATCGTCGTATTCTTTTGCGACGCCTGCGGGAAAGTATTCGAGGACGTTCGCGCCCTTCGCAATGTCATTGTGTGGTTTAAGCGCGAGGGCGCGGACGCCTGGTTTTCACATTCCGCCGAGGAGTTGCTTCCGTCAGGAACACGTTGCTCCTGCGGTTCTTCAAAATTCCGCAAGGAGAACGACATTCTCGATGTTTGGTTTGACTCCGGCTCATCCCATCTGGCCGTGCTGGAGCCCGAGGGCCAGCTTCCCGCCGACCTTTATTTGGAAGGGCTCGATCAATACCGCGGCTGGTTCCACAGCTCACTGTTGGTAGGCGTGGGCGCGCGGGAAAAATCGCCCTATCGCGGCGTGCTCACTCATGGTTGGGTGTTGGATGAGCATGGCCAGCCCATGTCAAAGTCGTTGGGCAACACGATCCTGCCAAGTGAGGTGTGCGAAAAATGGGGCGCGGACCTGCTGCGGCTGTGGGTTGCCGCGCAGGATTACACCGCCGATGTGCGCATGTCCGAAAATGTTTTGCAGCAGCTTGCCGAGGCTTATCGCAAAATCCGGAATACCTTTCGATTCGCCATCAGCAATCTAACTGATTTCGATCATGGAAGAGATTCCGTCCCGGACTCTCAGCTCGAGGAATTTGACGCCTGGATGTTGCAACGCACAGCCGCTCTGGCTAAAGAATGCCTTGCCTGGTACGAAGGGTTCGAGTTCCACCGCGTTTATCACGCCTTACACGATTTCGCCGTGGTTGAGTTGAGTGCGTTTTATTTCGACATCTTGAAAGACCGGCTCTACACCTTCGCGGCAGGAAGCCGCGAACGCCGTTCTGCGCAAACAGCTGTTTGGCGCATTGCTGACGCACTCTTGCGTTTATCGGCTCCCATCCTCGTTTTTACGTCTGAGGAGATTTGGAAGAATTTCCCGAAGTCATCCGGTGCGCCGGAAAGTGTCCACATCCTGGAATTCCGCAAGCCGGAGGAACTTTCCGCAGGCTTCGACGCGAAAAAGGCGGAGAACTGGGCCAAGCTTTCCGCTGTGCGTGTGGAAGTGCTGAAGGCCCTTGAAGCCGCGCGCAATGCGAAAGAAATTGCTGGGGCTCTTGAGGCGAGAGTTGTTCTCTCGGCCGATGGCGACCTGGCGCAATTGTTGTTGGCTTACGCAAAATGGCTGCCCGCTCTGTTCATCGTCTCTCAGGTAGAGAGAGTACCTGCTGCACAACTGGATGCGCGGCCTGCGGAGAGCATCCCGGGGCTCGCAATCGCCATCCGCAAGGCGCAAGGCGCGAAGTGCGAGCGCTGCTGGAACTATTCAACTCACGTTGGAGAGAGCGTCAGCTTTCCGACCGTATGCGAACGGTGCCTTCCGGTCGTGGAGTCATTGCTGGGCGGGGTGGCCGCGGCCTCTTAACTTCAAATGGGCCTCTTCAGAATACGGTGGTTTTGGTTCACACTGGGCGCCTTCGCGTTGGACCGCGCCAGCAAGTTCGCCATTGAATCTCGCACTCCGCTTGGTTTCAACCGCGTGCTTATCCCCGGCTTTTTTACACTGGTTCATTCCAATAATCCGGGCCTGGCCTTCGGGCTGTTCGCCGATGCGGCCTCTCCACGAATGACGGCCATACTGTCACTTTCCGCGTTGTTGGTCTGCGCCATGCTGATCTGGCTGCTTGTCTCCGACAGGGCCGGCGGGCCCGCCGCCCGGATGGGCGTGGCATTGATCTTGGGAGGCGCGCTAGGGAATTGCTTTGACCGGACGATTTATTCCACGGTGACCGACTTTCTTTATTTTCACCTCGGCACATACGGTTATCCCGCGTTCAACCTCGCGGATTCCGCCATCGCCGTAGGCGCGGCGATCGTCGGCATCGAATTGATCTTCCTGCATAAACACGTCCCCTCTCCCGAGGAGCGCTGAGCAGGCGCGCGTCCCTATGCGAGAAGCCTCATCCAGCACAAGTATGGAACACCTTCGTGTGACCCCGGAAGAGTCCGGGCAACGGCTTGACCGCTATCTGGCGTTGCGATTGCCCCAATTGAGCCGCACCCGGATTCAGGAGTTAGTCGCCGAGGGGCGCGTGCTCGTCGCCGGCCGGACCTCGAGGGCGTCGCACCGAGTGGCCGATGGCGAAAGTATCCAGGTCGAAGTGATATCGCGCCCAGCGCTTGCCGCCACCCCGGAAGAGATTCCCATTGAAATCTTGTATGAAGACGAGGACATCGTGGTGGTCAACAAGCCCGCGGGAATGATAGTTCACGCTGGCGGCGGGCAATCTCGCGGAACACTTGTAAACGCTTTGTTGCACCGACTGGGCAAGCTTTCATCGGTAGCAGGAACCATCCGCCCAGGCATCGTCCACCGCCTGGATCGCGGCACATCCGGAACTCTGGTCGTAGCTCGGAATGACCGCGCGCATCGAATCCTCACGGATCAATTCGCCGCGCGCGAAGTGGAAAAAGTCTATCTCACTCTTGTTACCGGCCGCATGAAAGAAGATATCGGCAGAATCGAATTGCCTGTTGCGCGCGATCTCCAACGTCGCACCCGGATGACCACGCGCCGTCGCGAAGGGCGCGAGGCGCGCACCGACTGGAAAGCGCTGACTCGAGTGGATGGCTTCACGCTGCTCGAAGTTCGCTTGCACACAGGTCGCACTCACCAGATTCGGGTGCATTTTTCAGCCATTGGGCACCCCGTGGTGGGCGATACGACATACGGCGCTCCACGCCAGCCTCAGGTGGGAGAGCATAAGCTTGCATCCCTGGGAAGGCCGTTTTTGCATGCCGCGCGCATCGGTTTTCTGCATCCAACCAAAGGAGAACGCGTCGCCTTCCGCGCCTCCCTCGAATCCGGGTTGCATGCTTATCTGGTGAACTTGGCCGCAGCCGCGGGAATGGGGCAGGCTTTGATTGACGCTGCTCTAAAAGGGTACCTATAATTCAACCAGAGCAGGGGGCTTCCATGCGGCGAACCGTCGGAATAGGTTTTGTGCTTGTGCTTGCCGCATTCGCGGGCGCGGTATTGATCTCGCAGCAGGCTCCGCAACAACAGGGTCAGCAGCCACCAACTGCCACCGCACCGCTCGCGCAGCAAGGTGGTCCTCCCATCACCCAGAGAGTTTCCGAAGTTGATCTTGTCCTGGCCGTGGTAAATCGCCGGCAGAAATTTGTTACCGACCTCGAACGCGGCGATTTCAAGGTCATGGAAGATAACCAGCAGCAGGAAATCAAGTTTTTCAACCAGCAGACAGACCTGCCGCTGCGCGTGGGGCTTTTGCTCGACACCTCGAACAGCATTCGCTCCCGGCTGCAATTTGAGAAAGACGCCGCCGATGATTTTCTTTTTGACGTTCTTAGGCCGGAGAAGGACTTGGCGTTCTTGATGACTTTCGATAGCGATCCGGCAGTCGTACAGGACTTCACCAACGACCTCGACGCGCTCCGCAATGCCGTCGACAAACAGCACGCCGGCGGCGGAACGGCTCTGTATGACGCGATGATCAAGGCATCAGAAAAACTTGGTCAGGCGCCGATGGCAAAAGGCCCAAAAACGGACGTTCGGCGCGTGTTGGTGGTGATCAGCGACGGCGACGACAACCTCAGCAATAGCATGAAATCCGATGCCATTGATGCCGCGCAACGCGCCGGCGTCGTGATCTATACCATCAGCACCAGCACGGATTGGATCGTGCCGGAGGAATCCAAAGACATCAGGAAACAGATGGACCGCAAGTTTGCCTATACCGATGGCGACAAGGTGCTTCAAGCGTTCACCGAAGGAACTGGAGGCCGCGCATTCTATCCCTATCACGTGGAGGATGTGGCCCAGTCATTCATGAGTATTGTCACCGAACTGCGCAGCCAGTATCTGCTGGGATACTCTCCGTCCAATGCCATCGCCGACGGGAGGTTCAGGAAAATCAGGATTGAAATTCCCGGGCACAAGGAACTTGATGTGCGAACCAGGAAAGGTTATTTCGCAATTCCGGTGTCAAGCGGCGGGCACACGCCAACAAGTCCTTCCGATCATTGAATGTAAAGCCAGAAAGCTACTCGAGGGTGGATTGATTTTGGAAGGCGTTCGGCAATTCCCTCAATCCCCTTCGTGCTTGGCGTAGTAGCCTTTTCGGGAGACCACCTTGTAATCCTTGTCAGTCGTTTCCACCTTGATGTGCCGAAACGTTCCGTCGAGTTTCGTGTTAGTTGGGTAGAAGCCAAGTGAATATTCACTTCGCAACTCTTCCGTGATTTCATCGAAGGCCTTCAGCAGGTCTTTTTCGTTCTTCACGTCAATGGCCCTGCCACCGGTTTCATCAGTAAGTTTCCTGGCCACTCCCATGTCCCCACCGTTGCTGCCAATGACGAAACCGTGATTGGGAGAGGCGGCAATCAGGAGGACGTGGACCACCGTGTCGGCACGCTGCGCAGCTTCAATTGCGTCTTGCAGTTTCAACTTACTTCCGGTGTCCTCCGCATCCGTCAAAATGATCAAGGTCTTTCGGCCCGCCTCGCTGGCCATTTTGTCGTGGCAGGCCAGATACACGGCATCGTAGAAATTTGTGCCGCCGCCGTTGATATTGGTTGGAAAGGGGCCCGGTGTTACCTGTCCTCCCGCGCCACCCGTGTTTACTCTGGCGCGATGGATGGCGCGCTCGAGTTGGGGTAGATCGTTGGTCCAGTCGGCGAGCAGGTCCACATCGAGGTCGAATGTGATAACCATGGCCTCATCTTTTTTCTGCATGACCCGTTGCAGGAATTGAGTGGCGGCCTGCTGAATCGCGCCGATCATGGTTTCTTCGCTGCCGCTGGTGTCAATCAAGATGCCCATGGTCAGCGGGAGCGTTTTTTCCTGGGAGAAGAAGGCCACCTTTTGCTCGACACCGTCTTCATATATATGGAATTGGTTCTGTTCAAGGTTGGCGACAATTTTCTTATGGCTGTCCCGCACCGTGGCATAAAGGCTGACCAGCGATGTGCCGACCTTGATGGGTTGCTGGTCCTGCTTTTGGTCCTGCCATCTGCCGGACGCCCCCGAATCCTGGGCGGGAACAAGGGCCAGGCCAGCGGCCAGCGTGGCCAAAACGAACATAGCGCCCAGGGGACGAAATCGCATATTATTATTCTCCATAGCGTATCTCTGCTGGTGTTGGATGCGGCCTGCGCAAATGGAGATGCGCGACGGAATTTATGGTGAACCAAGCCCAATGAAATGTCCAAGTAAAATGTTGGCACTCGCCGCGGCGATCGCTCTTTGCTTGCCCCAAGGAGCCGCACCGCAGCAGCAGCAGCCTCCACCGCCCCCGCAGAAATCTCAGGCTCCTCCGCTTCGGTCCATCTCCACTGAAGTCTCCGTGCCCGTGACGGTGAAGGATGCCAACGGCGACCTGGTCAGCACTTTAAGGGAACAAGACTTCCGGGTTTTCGAGGACAACGTCGAGCAGAAAATTACCAGGATTGCGATCGACCCCGTACCCATTTCAACCATCATATTGTTTGACGATGCTCTGAAAACAAAGCCTCAGGAACAACTCCAGGCCAGCCTCCGCGCGATTGCCGGCGGATTTGGCGACAAGGATGAGGTCGCGCTATTTCGATTCGATCAAAACCCCCAACAATTGACCGATTTCATAAGTGATCCGGACCAGTTGCTGACCCAACTCGGTCGTCTGCAAGTGGCTGGGCCCCCTACCATGATTAGGGATTCAGCGGCCGATGTTCCGGCACTGCCAAAAACCAATGGCCCGCCCGTTCAACAATCACCTCCTCCGATGAACGTCACCATAATGGGCAACGGGACGAAGAGCATCAACGACGCTCTCTTCGCGGCGGCCCAGTTGCTCCGCACCCGGCCCAAAGAGCGGCGCAGAATTATTTTCCTCTTGTCCGACGGCGTCGGCTCCAAGGGAAGTAAATATAGTTTTGACACCACCGTGAGGGAGTTGTTGGCTTCCGAGACGGCTGTCTATTCCATCGGCATCAGCACGCCAATTCAGGACCGCCACTTCGGAATTCTAGCGAGATTTGGACGCGCCACTGGCGGCGATGTGTTTTACGCATCAGAGCGCGGAGACATTGAGCGTCTTTACGCGCGAGTGGCGGATCAGGCCCGGAACCAGTACACGCTTTATTACTCGCCGGATCACAAGGACAAGCTTGTCACCTACCACTCCATCGAAGTTAAAGTGCGGATGGCGGGTCTCGATGTGCATGCCCGCGATGGATATTATTCCGCGCCACGCTGAACGATCTCGCAATATTGAAATACTCTCTTGACATTTATCCGTGCTGTGGCCATCCGGCTCTCGAAGCGCATTTTTTTCTTCGGAATTTTTCTTGACTTCCCCTTTCACTGCTCGTATAGAAGAAAGTGGGCACGCGGTCTGCATCTCACCGAACGCGAGGAGGCCCAGGGGAGTTTCGACAGAGCAGTAATTGCGCGATGAAAAGGGCCACCGAAAAGACCCCGAGAAAAGGTTAGCAACAGCCCGGATCGGGATCTTCAAGACAGGGCGCGTTTCGCAAATGCGGGACGCGTCCTTTTAATTTGGATCGCAACCGTTTCCAACGCGCTCTCTTGCCGCTCGCCAGATCCTACGCTGCCATCCCGAGCACACTTGGCCAGCATGCCCGAAGGACCTGCGGAAGCCACTCCTAAAGCGTCAGCCAATCGTTTTATGTCGTTGCGGCGGGACGAAGCTGTTGTTCGTATGCCGGACAGATGGGCCGGAACGCGCAACTCCTGCACTTGAACAGCCCGGGGTCCGGCGCAAATTCTCCTGCCCGGATGTTCGCCGCCGTTTCTGCAATCACCTGACGAGTTTTTTTCAGTTCCTTCTCTTCCCGGGTAGTTTCCACCCGCGAATTGTCCTGCAGGTAATGGAAAACCAATCTGGCGGGCGAGAACTCCAGCACTTCCTTGGCGGCCAGCGCATAAATACTCAGTTGGAAATCCTTGCGCGCATCCTCTTCCGTTCTGGGGCGACCCGTCTTGTAGTCCACAATTTCCCGGTGTCCCGAACCCACGCGGTTGATCTGATCCATGCGGCCGGTAACCACAATATTGTCCTCCATCGGCAGCTCGAAACCCTTTTCCTGCGCTTCAATATCGGGTGCTTCGGCGAGGACGTCGGAGTGGAATACGCGCAGCTGCTCGATCCCTGCTTGCTTGTATTCCGCTTGCTGGTAGTCATCCTCGAATCCGGCGGGCGTCCACTCGCGTTCAAATATCGTTATCACTTCTTCAAATGCAATTCGCCGCCCTTTTCGGACCTCGGCCAGGAAATGCTTGATCGTCGTGTGCATCACACTTCCGAAGGTCAATGCCGCGTGTGCGCCGGAACGCAAATGCCAGACATGGCTGAACAGGTATTTTTGCGGGCACGACTTGTACGCGTCAATCGCCGACGCACTCAATTGCAAAGGCTCGGGAATTGGCGGCCGGTACCGAACGGCCCATTGCGCGATTTCTGAAAACACGCGCGCATCGCGCCTCCGCGCGGCGAAAAGCTCCGGCTGGACATCATTGGCGCTCGCCAGTGCGGGCAGTGAATCTTGGGCTTCGGGTTCCAGTGCTGGCGACAGCCTTTCGATATCCTGCCGTGCAAGCTTTCCATTTTCAATAATGTCGTCCAGAAATTGCGATGGCTTATTCCTCTTGTTGTCGACTACTGCTGTCAGAGTCAGCCGCTCCCGCGCTCGCGTAAGGGCCACATAAAAAAGACGGCGCTCTTCCTGGATGTGGAAGTCTCCGCGTGGCCGGGCCTCTTTCATCAATTCATCGGGGAATTCGAGCACGGGCTTCCGGGGATAGACGGGAAACGCTCCCCGCGTGAGCCGCAAAATAAATACATGGTCAAATTCAAGTCCCTTCGCCGCATGTACGGTCATCAGTTGTACGGCATCTTTACCGGATTCTTCGGTCAAGCTGATCTGGCCTCCGGCTTGCTGAAACAGATCCAGGTATTCCACAAATTCCGCGAGCCGCCGCTTCTCGCTTTTTGGTTCCCACTCACGGATGAACTGCGCGAAGCGTTCATGGTAGGGGCGGGTCTGTGACTCGCCCGCGCCATCACAGGCCTGCACACCGAGGTCGAGTTCGCCTGCCAATTCGGAGAAAAAACCTGCTGCCGTCAGCTTTCGCGCGCGTTTGCGCATCCTAGTCACGAACTCAACAAGCTCCGCGGCCTGCGCGCCGGATGAAAGTGATCTGTCATTCGCAGCCGCCGCGACCGAATC
>DATNHU010000295.1:0-4191 GCA_035604795.1 Candidatus Limnocylindrales bacterium | reverse complement strand
CTACCCCCTGGCCGCCGATACCGGCGGCAGAACATTTTTTGACCTCAACGATTTCTCCGGAATCTTCAAGCAAGTGCAGGACGATACCAAGGGCTACTACCTGCTGAGCTATACCAGCTCGAACAAACTGCGCGACGGCCGTTACCGCAGCGTCAAGGTGAAACTGGTTGGCCTCCCACCCGGCTCGCACATCAAGCACCGCCCCGGCTACTACGCGCCCAAGGAATTCGCCATCTTCAATACCGAAGATCGCGAGAAGCAGCTCGACAGCGCCATGGCCTCGCAAGCCGCGCTTGTCGACTTGCCTATCGCTGTGGACACCGGCGAATTCCGCCTCGCCAATGGCCAATTCTTCGTGCCCGTATCGGCCAAGCTTGCTTCCAGCTCCTTGCAATGGGCCAAGAAGAGCGGTCAGCACGAAGCGAAGTTTGATTTCCTCTACGAAGTGCGCGAAGTGAAATCCAAGCGCGTTGCCGGCGTCCAACGCAACACCATGACCATCCAACTCGATGATGTCAACTTCGACGCCAACAAAGCCATCGTCTATCAAGGCGGCATCCTGCTTGGCCCTGGCCAATACCGCCTGAAATTTCTTGCACGGGAAAATCAGACTGGGCACATCGGCACATTTGAAGGGGATCTAAATTTGAAACCGGCGCAACCTAATCGTCTGGAACTTAGCAGCGTGATGCTTTCCAGCCAGCTTGCCGCTCAAGTTCCGCGAATGCGGGGCCAGGGACAACAGGTGCGCAGCAGAACGCTTGGGAATGATGCTCGCGTCAGGACCTCGCCGCTCGATGTCGGTGGCCAGCGCATCGTGCCCAGCGTCACTCGCGTCTTCACTTCGCAACAAACTCTATACGTATTCTTTCAAGCTTACGCTCCGGCCAAGACGGATCCGGCAAAACT
Organism: Candidatus Limnocylindrales bacterium; assembly: GCA_035604795.1. Taxonomy (GTDB): domain Bacteria; phylum Acidobacteriota; class Terriglobia; order Acidiferrales; family UBA7541; genus DASTCZ01. Next base: position 3,282 of record DATNHU010000295.1, on the reverse strand, counting down.
GCGCGCTGGCCTGGTCTTTTTTCACAATGGCCAAAGGTCCAATGAAACGCCGGTAGTCGAACCCGCGGAAATAAATCCTGTTACGCGCGCCGCGTCATTCCGCCTCAGCTTGCCGCTCGACAAATTAGCGACCGGTAGTTACACCGTGCAGGCGGTTGTGGTTGAGGCCGGCGGCACGCAAGCCGCCTTCGCGCGAAATTTCTTCGCTCTGCGCAAGCCGGCAATCCCGGCGCCCGCCGCTCCTGCCGCGCCTCCGGGCCCACCAGGCCTCCCACTTCGTTGAACAATTTCGGACGGGATATTCCCGTGTAGCTCACCTCGAATTGAAGAGGTGAGGTTTCTCGGACCAATTCAATACGATCACAATTGCCAACGGAAGTTTCTTCGGCGGGAAACAGCAATGATTCGGGCCTGCGATCTACGGCTGTTGAAAAGGATTATTCTGTCTTCCGAAGCTCTCGAAGGTCTATCCCCAATTGCTGGCACTTTTTGTAAAGGTGGCTCCGCTCCAGCCCCAGCGCCCGCGCCGTATTCGTCATGTGGTGCCCATTGCGCGTAAGCTCACCAACCAGCACTTCCCTTTCAAAGGCCTCTACACGCTCTGCGAGCGTCCCCGGACGTGTCGCCGTGCCCGATGATTCCGAGTTTTCAATGCCAGCTCCCCGACCAGTCCCCGGCAACGCCAGCCGCACATCTTCCCTCGTCACGCTCTCTCCCGAAGCAATAAGCAACAATCGCTCCACAACATTGCGTAGCTCCCGGACATTTCCCGGCCACGCATAATGCCGCAGATCTTCCATCGCTTCCGGAACAATTGCTTTTTCCTTCCATCCATTCTGGGCCGAAATCTGGCGCGCGAAATGCTGCGCCAGCACCGGGATATCGTCCAGCCTTTGCCGCAAGGGCGGCAACGCGATCGGGAAAACGTAAATTCTATGAAATAAATCCTGTCGGAATACATTCTGCTTAACCAGTTCCTCAAGATTGCGATGCGTCGCCACCACCACGCGCGCATCCACCGGAACGGGCTTGTTCCCTCCGACGCGTTCCACCTCGCCCTCTTCTAGGACCCGCAAAAGTTTTGCCTGCATCGCCAAGGGCATGTCCCCAATTTCATCCAGAAAGAGAGTTCCTCCATGCGCCATTTCAAATTTCCCCGTGTGCCTGGCCAACGCTCCTGTAAACGCGCCCTTCTCATGCCCAAACAGTTCGGATTCGATCAGCTCCGCAGGCACCGCCGCGCAATTCAGCGTGACGAACGGTCCGCCATGCCGCGGACTGCTTTCATGGATGGTTCGCGCCACCAACTCCTTCCCCGTGCCGGTTTCCCCCAAAATGCATACGCGCGTCTCGCTTGCGGCCACGCGCCGGATCTGCGCCATCAGGCGCTCCATCACCGGGCTTTTCCAGACAATCTCGTGCCGCCCCAGCCGGTCTCGCAGTTCCCGGTTTTCCACCTCCAAGCGCGAAAGCTTCAGAACATTTTCAACCGTCACCATCAGTTTTTCACTGGAGAGCGGTTTCTCCAGAAAATCCACCGCCCCCAACCGGGTGGCCTTCACCGCCGTCTCTATAGTGGCCTGCCCTGAAATCATCACCACAGGAGTAGTGACGCCTGCGCTCTTCAAATCCTCCAGCAACTCAAGTCCTCCGCGCCCCGGCATCACCACATCGGAAAGTATCAGGCCGAAACTTTCCGATTTGGCAAGCTCCAGCGCCCGCCCTGCGCTGTCGCACACCACAGCTTCGTAACCCGCCAGGCGAAACGCGCGCGCCAGCGACGCCAGCGTGTTTGGATCGTCGTCCACCACCAGTAGATTTGCCTTGTGAGTCACGGGATTATTCGCCAAGTGAGGTTTGATCCTTAATTATCCATTCCCAGGGTGCTCTTCGTTACGCTGGCAAGTTCCCGTCGCGGAGGCGCAACGGGCTTCGTCTCTTCCTTCTTCGCTTCAATTGCTGTGTCTGCGCCCGTGCCATTTCCACCGATGAACTCATGCGTGATTTCGTGGATCGCTTCCGCTTCCGGAGGCCTCACCGGCAGTTCAATCCGAAATGTCGCGCCCGCACCCGGCGCGCTCTCCACGGAAATCTTCCCGTGGTGATCGCTTACCACCGACTGCACAATCGCCAACCCTAGTCCCGTACCGTGACGCTTCGTGGTGTAATACGGCGTGAAGAGCCGCTCGCATTCTTCCGGCGTAAGCCCCGCCCCGGTGTCCGAAATCTCCACCGTCACGGTTCCATTGTTCTTTGCCGTGCGGATCGTGAGCGTCCCGCCCGATGGCATAGCGTCCAGCGAATTCAACACCAGATTCCCCAATGCGCGGTGCAACAAATCGGGATCGGCCTGAATCAGCGGCAGGCTTTCATCCAGATAAAGTTCCGGGGAAATCGGCGGACGCCCCGCCAAATTAAACTGCGCATCGTATAGCCGCACGCTGCTGCGCACCGCTTCATTCAAATTCACGGACTGGAGCTGCGGCGCGGGCATCTTTGAAAAATCACTGAACCGCGCAACGATGGTCTTCAAGTTGTTGAGCTCGGCCCGCAACGTCGCCGTGGACTCCTCAAAAATTTCGTCAAATTGTTCGGGAGTCTGTGTACGCGCGCGCTGCAGGTTCTCCAGCGTAAGTTGCAGCGGAAACAGCGGATTCTTAAGCTCGTGCGCCAGCCGCCGCGCTATCTCGCGCCACGCCGCCACGCGCTCCAATTGCACCAACCGGTCGCGCTGCTCGGCAAGCTGACGCGTCATCTCATTGAAGTCGCGCGCCAATCGCCCGATTTCGTCCCGCGAGCGCACCTCCACGCGCACGCCCCAGTCCCCTGCCGCGACCTGCCGCGCCCCCGTGGCCAAGCGAGCAATGGGCCGCGATACCCGCGCGGAAACCCATAAGCCAATCAGCCCACCCAGAAGAATTCCTGCGCCACCGACCAGGACTCCTAGAGTGCGAATAAAATCGATCAATGAAACCAGTTCTTTCCGCGAACTCCCCACCAACAACACGCCCAACAATTGTTTCTCGCGCCCGAACAGCGGGTCCGCGCGAAAATTTTCCGCGCTTGCGGGATCTGTGTTCCACTGGATCGTCTCTTCCGCCGCCGCGCCGGTCTTGCGCACCTGCTCAATCAGGCTGCTGAGTCTGTCCGCCAGCGGCAGCGGCCCGTTCACATCCGCCAGCGAGCCAGCATCAAACACGGGTTGCAGGTTCTTGTAAAACAGCGCGCGCATTCCGGTGGGAAGAACCAGCGTGGTCAAAAAACCCTTCCCCAATTGTACAC
>DATNHU010000294.1:0-3378 GCA_035604795.1 Candidatus Limnocylindrales bacterium | reverse complement strand
CATGAGTTTGAGTGGCAGACGGAGCTTTCGCCTCGCGAGCCGTCGTCGCTGAAGGTGCTTCCTCGGCTCGCCCTCCGTGTGCGACTGCGGCAGCGCTGGCTGCCGAAGGCGTCAATTTCAAAGTGGTGGGGATCACCGCGCCTTCGCCTTCGCGCTCGAACACCAGTCCACCGACCTCGGGGTCCCAATCCACGCAGATAATGTCGCCGAGTTTTACTTGCTCGGTGGCCAGCAAATTCGCCAGCGGATACACCAAGTGCCGCTCGATGGCTCGCTTCAAATGACGCGCACCATACCGCGAATCTGTTCCTTCCTTGAGCAGATATCCGCGGGCGCCTTCCGTCAGCCGGAACAGGAACTGGCCGCGAGCGGTTTCCAGAACGCGCCGCTGCACCTGTCCCAACTCAATCTGCAGAATTTGTTCGAGTTGCTCCTCACGTAAAGGATGAAACACAACTACCTTGTCGAGACGGTTCAGGAACTCCGGGGAGAACTTTCGCCGCGCGGCTTCCACAGCGGTGCGCTCAACTTTCACATCGAGTCCGTCGTTTGGCTTGTCGGAGGGCTGGACGAATCCCATTCCGCCGGTCATAAGCTCGGTGATTTCGCCGCCGCCCAGGTTGGAGGTGAGGAAAATTACAGTCTGAGAAAGATCCACGCGGCGATTGTCGCCCAAAGTCAGTGTGGCTTTGTCCAGCATGCCCAAAAGCAATTGCCACAGTGCGTCGCTGGCCTTCTCAATCTCGTCGAAGAGCAGGAAGCTCAGTTTCAGGTCCTCGCGATGATATTGCGCCAGCGCTTCCTGGGTAATCAGAGGATGAGTTTCGCGATGCCCCAGGTATCCTGGAGGCGAACCAATCAGCTTGGCAATTTCATGCGAGTGCTGAAACTCCGCACAATCCACTTTGATGACCGCTCGCGGGTCGCCAAATAGGATTTCTGCCGTGGCTTCCACGATGCGCGTCTTTCCCGAGCCCGTTGGTCCCAGGAAAAGGAAGTTCCCCACCGGACGACCGGGCGAATTCATTCCCGCGGTGAAAACCTGATACAGGTCAACCACGGCGCGAACGCCTTCTTCTTGCCCGACGATGCGGGCGCGCAACGCGGAATCGAATTCCTGCGACTCAAGACTTCGGCGTTGTGGATCAAGTAGCTGGGCGCGGCTGCTCATAGAATTACCCTCGTGACCGGTGGAGCCTTTCTCTCGCTGATCCGCGGAAGCTGGCCTCTCTGAATTGATCCAGTTTTACGCCGACTGTTGAGTGAAGGAGCCGGAGCTGCATTAAAATCTCGCCCGCAACTTCGGAGGAACCCGAAAGTTGCAGCACGGGCGGAAAAAGGTCAGCTAAATCGAGATTCAAGGAACGCAGAGTCTCGAGTAGCTTCTGAACGGATGCGGAGCGGGCGTCAAACAACTCCACATGGCTGTTTACCTGTTCGCGGAGTTGGCGCCAATTCAGTTCGAGAAAAGGATGGGCACGGTTGACGTGGCGGACCACCTCATCCGTGATGCGCGGCCGCTCGCCCAGGCGGGCCAGGTGTAACTGCTTGACCTTTCCGCCTTTGCGTACGTTGTGCACGAGATAATACGCGTTTCCTTTTCGCCGTAAGAAAGCCATCATAAACGCCCCAATCGAGCGTTGTTCGCGTAGTGTACGTACCGTCCACTACGTCAACAACTGGCCTGAAGTACAGGTCAAGATTTTTTATTCGTATCGGTTACTGCCCAGGCGAGACCGGCCGTCTGGGAAGTAGGCCGGCGAATTTTGAATACTGATTCGGTGCATCTCTCGTTCACTCTCCTACTACGTTCTACCCATTGGATGCGGAAAAGTTGTGAGGAGTCGCCTGTTTGTGTTCCACATGGCCAAATATTTTCAGAGCGGTTCAGTTCAAACTGTTGGCTGCCGCGCTTTTGCATTAAGGTACACTTCAGGTTGGCGAAAAGGAGTTCGAAACGTGAATTTGAAAAAAGCAAATGCGGCGTCATCCTGGGATCACATCTACAAGTTCGTGAAACATGTGCCGCGGGGAAACGTAATCACGTATGGGGATGTGGCGCGGCGCCTGCATTTGCGCGGTGGGGCGCGCGTGGCGGGCTATGCCATGGCGGCATGCCCCAATGGCCGTGGAATTCCCTGGCACCGGGTAGTCGGCGCCGGCGGCAGAATCCGATTACGCGAACCCCTGGCTGCGTTGCAGCGAAAACTGCTCCAGACGGAGGGAGTCCAATTCATCGAAACCCGCGTGGATATGGCGCGACATTTGTGGAAGGGCGCGAAAAGGCGGGCCAAGTATAAGATTCGGAGTTCGCGCCCATCGCGCCGATTGTAATAGAATCAAGGACTCGACCTGTGCCCGCACCCATCATAGAAGTCCAGAATCTTGGCAAAAATTACGGCGCCGTGGAGGCGCTCCGCGGTATCAGTTTTTCCGTGGAGGAAGGGGAAGTGTTCGGGCTGCTGGGCCCGAACGGGGCGGGCAAAACCACCACGATCGAAATCCTGGAAGGATTGCGGCGGCCAGATTCTGGAATGGTTTCCGTTTGCGGAATGATCCCAGCCGAGAGCGGAAATGATTTCAAGCAATTGATCGGTGGCGTGCTTCAATCCACTTCCCTGCCGGACAAGATCCGCGTCCGCGAAGCGGTCGAACTCTTTTCCAGTTTTTACAAACGGCGCCGGTCCGTGGACGGCCTGCTGAAGCGCTTTGGTCTTATGGAAAAGCGCTACGCATATTATTCGGAGATTTCAGGAGGACAAAAGCAGCGCCTGGCGCTGGCCATGGCCCTGGTAAATGAGCCGCGGGTTATATTTTTGGACGAGCCCACAGCAGGACTTGATCCGCAAGTTCGGCGCGAGATTTATGACGTCATTGAGGAGCTGAAGCGCGAGAAGAAAACAATCCTGGTCACCACGCACTATATCGAGGAGGCCGAGCGTCTCTGCGATCGTGTGGCCATCGTGGACAACGGGAGGGTGATCGCCAGCGGAACGCCCCGTGAACTGAAGCACAATGCCGCTGGGACGACGCGGATCGAAGTGCGTCTGGCGCGGCCGGACGACGTGGATGTGCTCAAGGGACTAGAGAACGTGGCCGATTGCCGTGCCTTCGACGGGTATTACGTGGTCCATTCGTCCAAGGCGCCGCGCACAATTGTTGCCCTGGTGAAACACTTGGAGGCGACCAGCAACGAGCTGGTGGGAATGGAAATTGCGACTCCCTCTCTCGAAGATGTTTTTATCGAGCTGACGGGCAGGAGGTTGCGGGATTGAGAAACGCGATTGCCCTGACGGTGAGCCGGATGCGTTTGGCGATGCGCAACCGCCTGTTCCTGGTATTCAGCTTGATCATGCCTCTGATTTTCTTCTTTTTATT
>DATNHU010000293.1:0-12135 GCA_035604795.1 Candidatus Limnocylindrales bacterium | reverse complement strand
CTTCAAATCCGGCGGCCTGCAAACGATCCACCAATCCGGCCGCGCGCAATGCCGCGGGCCCTCGCTCATGCCCTCCCGCAAGAGCCGCGGCGCTGGTGGGAGCGCCGATCAACGCTATCTTCCTTGGCTGACGGACAATCTTTACCGCCAACGGTTTCTCCTTCCCCGAAAAAAAGTCATCCCTATGCAATCGGGCCAGGTGAGACGATGGGCGCGCGGCCAATTTCCCCGTGGCCGCGGCGCGGCGAGCAACTAACTCCGCCGGATTCCCGGCGCGACCGCCGCCAACTCCGGCGGCAGTGTAAACCTTACGTCCTCACGAATCAGATCAAAATCGCGCTGGTCGGTAAAGCCCAGGCCCGCCAGCCTCTCGCTCACATGCTCGACAAGAACTTCAGGCGCCGACGCACCCGCAGTCAGCCCCACACTCTTCACGTCCGCCAGCCATTCCGCCTGAATCATGCTGGCGTCGTCAATCAGTCTCGCGGGGACTCCGGCGCGCACCGCAACTTCCACCAGCCGGTTGGAATTCGAGCTGTTCGGCGAGCCCACCACCAGAATCAAATCCACGTCCTGCGCCATTTTCTCCACGGCTTCCTGGCGGTTCTGCGTGGCGTAGCAGATGTCGTCTGAGGCAGGCCCTTGAATTCCAGGGAACCGCTCGCGAAGGCGTGTCACAATTTCCTGCGTGTCGTAAAGGCTCAGCGTCGTTTGCGTCAGAAATGCCAGCCGATTGGGATCTGCCACCTTCAGCCTGTCCACGGCTTCCACGCTGTCCACCACCACGGTTTGATCGGGCGCCTCGCCTGAGGTGCCCACAATTTCCTGGTGATCCTTGTGGCCAATCAAAATAATCTGGCGGCCTTCGCGGGCGAAGCGCAGCGCCTCGAGATGCACTTTGGTCACCAGCGGACAGGTGGCGTCAATTACGCGCAATTCGCGGGTCTTGGCCTCGTCGCGAACCGTGGGAGGAACGCCGTGCGCGCTGAAAATCAGCGTTGCGCCGTGCGGCACTTCGGTCACCGTCTCCACGAAAATCGCGCCTCGCTGGCGGAGCTGCTCCACGACATAGCGGTTGTGAACAATTTCATGGTGGACGTACACCGGAGGACCATAAACTTCCAGCGCCAGCTCGACAATGTCCACAGCGCGTACCACGCCTGCGCAAAACCCGCGAGGGCGAACGCGCAGCAGCATTTTGCCGCCATTGCCCGAGTTTCCACCCAGGCTGGAAAGCCTTACCAGCGAATCGGTCATATCGTTATCCGCTCCAGAAGAAAGCTATCATATCGCATCCGAGCCGCCCGCGTCATTCCTCAATTGGGAGTGTAGCCTTTCGCGGTAATTCCGAGCGGAGAGAAGAATCTCGAATTTGCACTTCCCAGGGAACTTCGAGATTCCTCGTCGCCCGCCGCGGCGGACTCCTCGGAATGACGGCGAGTATGAGGTGAGTCCGCACGTTCCAAATAAGCGGCCCCACCTCCCCATCGTTTTTGTATGAATGTCATTACAAAGGGGTTGCGGGCACTCATCGTCCTAAGAATATATGCCATAAGGGTTTACGCCGTTAATCGAATAGTAACCTAGGCCTCGTTGATTCTGTGACTTACGCGTTCGCGGGAAATCGCCTCGTAAGAGTATATGCCACAGCACCTTAAAACCCCGTAGAATGATATTCTTACGAAAGGCGCATAAAACAAGGGTCCTGTGGACGCCTGGCAGAGGATTCAGAACCGTTTCGGGAGAGAGAATTCGAAAAGGCCGTCATAGTCTGCTGCGCAGATTACTATAGAGTTATAGACGACGTCAATGGAGAAATGAAAGAATATTTTCGTAATTTATGAATCTCGTTACCGGTTTTAGTTCGAATGCCTCCCATAGGGCCGCGGAGCCGGAGCAAATCGCGCTCCGGTGACGGCGCCCGCGTTGACGGGGGCAAACCCCGGTCGGCACGCTCATTCCATATGAGCGGACTACTTGCGGACGGCGTAATGCAGGCGGACCACTCCATCGGGAAACTTTTTGGTGACGAGGAGCTTTAGGCGGACGGTGCGATGGCGCGGCGCGACCAGAGGAATGCCTTCGCCGATCATCACCGGGATGACGTGGATGATGAACTCGTCGATCTCGTTTTCGTCGAGGAGCGACGCGATAATGCCCGCGCCGCCCATGACCCAGATGTCCTTTCCTTGCTTCGCACGTAGCCGCGTGACGAATGGCTTGATGGGTTCGTTCACGAATTCCACGCCGGCTGGCGCCGGTCCTTGCGGTGGATTGTGAGTGAAAACGTAGTTCCTGACTTTGGTATCGAAGTCAGTGCCGGGCACGCCTCGCTTTTGGTAGTCGAGCGCCATGTCGCAGGTCTTGCGGCCCCACAGAACCGTGTCAATGGATTTGTAGAACTCGCCCATGCCGTAGTTGCCTTTGGGGCGAGGGCGGTCGAGCCAGTCAATGCCGCCGTCGGGCCGGGCGATGAAACCGTCGGCGCTGGTGGCGACATAAACAATGATGCGGCGGTTGTGGGGCATGGCGGAACCGAATCGGCGGAGATGATAGCGGAAAATGCGAGATGGGGAAAGTGGCACACAAAATCAAAATCAAAATCGCCGGCCGGGGACGGCGCGGCCAGGTATCCCTCACCCCGCGAGGGCAGAATTCGGGATGGCGAAAAAAAGAAAGAGCGGACAACCTGAAGGTTGCCCCTACGAAAGATCAGGCCAACGATGAGACGCGCTGAAGAGGGGCGCGAGATGTGCTAGGCTGCAAAGTCCGCAAGATGGAGAAAACAAGGACGCGGAAGAAAAGAAAAGGCGGAGAAGAATCCAAATGAGTTTGAACGGGAAGGTGGCAATTGTAACGGGCGGAGGGCGCGGGATCGGCCGGGCCATCGCGCGGCGATTTGCGTCCGAAGGCGCGGCGGTGGTGATTGCGGCGCGAACTGGGGCCCAGCTGGAGAGCACGGCCAGAGAGATTGAATCGGCGGGCGGGCGCGCGGCGTGGGTCGCGGCGGACGTCAGCCTCGAAGAGGACACAGCACGTATCGTGGAAGCCGCCCGGAAAACATTTGGCGGAGTGAATATCCTGGTGAATAACGCCGGGATTTACGGGCCGGTAAAACCGATCGAGGAGATCACGGCGGAGGAATGGGACAGGGTGATGGCAGCGAATTTGCGCGGGGCTTTTCTGATGACCCGCGCAGCCCTGCCGTCAATGTATGGACGGGGTGGCGCAATTCTGAACATATCGAGCGTGGCGGCACGCGCGGCGATTCCCTGGGGCGCGGCTTATGCGGCCACGAAGGCCGGCCTGCTGGGATTGACGCGCACAACGGCCGCGGAAGGAGCGCAGCGCGGAGTGCGGGCCAACGCCGTGCTGCCCGGGCCGGTGCCGGAAACGGATATGTCACAGGAATTGGGCGCGGCGCTGTCGGCACGGACCGGGATTGATGGCGCGGTAATGTTCAAAGATTTCTTAAAGGGAATATTGCAGGGGCGGCCGCAAACTACCGCGGAAATTGCGGCCGCGGCGTTGTTTCTGGTTTCGGATCAAGCCAGCGCGATTACGGGGCAATCACTGAGCGTTGACGGTGGAATGTCTTTTTGCTGAGCCCCTCGGCAATTTCCATACCGCGCTTGGCGGCGGGTTCCGCCAATACAATTCCGGCCTCGCCGGCGCGGCCGACGATGTAAACAATCGTGGCAATGAAAGCGAACACAGCGAAAAATATCGTGAATATCAAAAGCGCCGCGAGCATTTCGCGGACGTAGTAAACCTGCAGAACAATGTAGCTGGCGAGTATTGCGTAGAGCCACTTGCGCCAAGCTTTGCGACTGGTTTTCGGCGCAATGGAAGGCTCGGCAACGGCTCCCTGGTGAGTCTTGACAGCCTCATTGCGCTCGTATTCCAAATCGTCTACGGTTAGAAACTCGGTTCCTGAAGTCTCCACTCCATCCCCCCAACGAAGAAACACATTCTACACGATTATGATGCGTATTACGCGAGAATAGATTCAATCATTTCATTCAACTGATAAATAAATTTAAACAGAACCACGTCAACAGTCTGACCGGTACTGGAACCGGCCGGAAAAGGTCGAATTTATTTTCCATTTGGGAAAAAAGGATAAAAATCATCCACTTTTCCGGGATTGGTGTCCTTGAATCGTTGAATCTAAACCTCTTTTGCCATGGCGAACTCCCGCCAACGTCTAACTAAACCACTTCGGACGAGCCACGCAAGCGTCTCCGTATAAAAATTCAGTGAAAAGTGCTGGTACTTTTCATCAGGCCAATCCTGCATCGAGCAATGACGAACCATCGAGGCGCGCTGATTTTCAAAAAACTGGAAGCGAGGAGGCCGGTGAGTCAACCAACGGATATATTCAAACGTCCAGCGAACTTGGCCGTCTTTATTCAGGACTTGCGCGGTATGAAGTGCGCCGCCAACCGGCTCAACAAAGGCGAAGATGAGGCATTCAGGGGCCGCGGGCTTCAAATAAGTGAAATGGGAAGGCTCGATGAGAAAGCCAACAAAAAAACCGAGCGTGCCTTTGCCTGGAATTGGCTCAAACCGGAAATTGAAACCGCGCAGACCTTGTGAATTCTCAACTTTCGCGCGGTAACCGCGTAAGTAAGGTGTGGCCAGAGGGCGTATCCACTGATATGAAAGCGTTTCGCGGGCCAAGGCGCTCAGCGGCCCTCGAAGGGATAACGATCGGCGGATTGGACAGCGGCGGCAACACGCTTGCGAAGTCCGATGGTGTCCACCGGAGCGCGCTTGGCGAACCGCTTCAGCACGGCCATTTGGGTGGAGAGCATGTCGCCGACGTGAACGGCCCCCAGAGCGCGCCGCGCTTCCTCCTCGACGCGTCCACCAGCGTCGTGGATAAAGACTCGAGCGGCGTCAATCATGGGGCTCGCAGCTTCTTCTCCGCGCGCGGCGGCGGACTTCTGGGCGCGCAGCATGGAAGATTCCATGGCGTAAATTTCCATGACGATGTTGGCGAGCGCCCCGATCAGCTCCTGCTCCTCGGACAGTTTTTCGCGGAATTTTTGCACCGCGCCACCGGCGGCCTGTAAAAACATTTTCTTGCTGTTGGCGACGGTCCGAGCTTCTTCGGCCAGAACACCTTGGGACACCTCCTGGAAGGAGGGTCCGGCCAGAACTTCGTCCGCAAGCTTCATAGCTGCCGGGATGAGCGGCAAGGCACCGGAAAGCGCGCGCTTCATCAGCATCTGAATGATGAGCATGCGGTTGATTTCATTGGTGCCCTCGAAAATGCGGTTGATGCGGCTGTCGCGATAGGCGCGGCACACGGAGTAATCCTCATGAAACCCATAGCCACCAAAAATCTGGACGGCTTCGTCCACGACGTAGTCCAGCATTTCGCTGCCGTACACTTTGGCAATCGAGCTTTCGATGGCGTACTCCTCGAGGACCTTCATGGTGTGCTGCGTTTTGTCGGTGGTGGCCTCCGAGGCAGACATGGCGAGTTCCATGATGCCGGCCGAGCGGTAGACCATGGACTCCACGGCGTAAATCCGGATGGCCATTTCCGCCAGTTTTTCTTTCATCAAGCCAAAATCGCCAATGGGTTTGCCGAAGGCCTTGCGTTCCTTGGCATATTTGGAGGCAACGGCGAGTGTGTTTTTCGCGCCTCCGACGCATGAGGCACCGAGAGTGAATCGTCCGGAATTCAGAATGTTGAAGGCAACGATGTGTCCGCGGCCAATCTCGTGGAGCAAGTTTTCTTTCGGCACCTTGCAGTTTTCCATGAAGATGGGAGTGGTGGAGCTACCGTGGATGCCCATCTTGTGTTCTTCATTTCCCGCGGTGAACCCGGGAAAGGAACGCTCGACGATGAATGCGGAAAACTTTTCGCCGTCCACCTTGGCGAACACGATGTACACATCGGCAAATCCACCATTGGTGATCCACATTTTCTGGCCGTTGAGGATCCAATCCCTTCCATCGGGCGAGAGCTGTGCGCGGGTGAGAGCATTCTGAGCGTCCGAACCCGCTTGCGGCTCGGAAAGAGCATAGGCCGCGAGCCATTCGCCGGTGGCCAGCTTGGGGAGATACTTCTTCTTCTGTTCTTCGGTTCCGAAATAGACGATGGGAAGAGTGCCGATGCCGGTTTGGGCGCCATGAGTTACAGCGTAGCCCGCATAGACGGAGATTTTTTCGGTGAGCAAGGTCACCGAGATTTTGTCGAGGCCAGCGCCGCCATACTGTTCCGGAACCCCGCCGCCCAGGAGGCCCAGCTCGCCGGCTTTTTTCACCAACTCGACCATCAGGCCGGGCTTTTTTTCTTCCAGCTCTTTGGTGCGCGGCAGGACCTCTTTGGTGACGAACTCCTCGGCGGTTTGGCCGATCAGGCGCTGATCGTCCGTGATATCCGCCGGGGTGAAAATCTGCTCGGGGCGTGCCTGGTCCAAAAGAAAGCTGCCGCCTTTGGTGAGACTTACCGGAGTTGCTGTCGTGGCCATGGTCATTCCTCCACAGTGCTGCTTGAAATCGCTGGTAATGCCCTCAATGCGCGCCTGCTTCCGCGCGAATCGACTGAACATATTCGGCGGGCATGCCGTGTTCGGCCGCTCCATCAAGAATCGTTTGCAAATAGTGCGGCGTGGGCCTCAAGCCCTTTTCCACTTTGGTGGCGATGTACACCTGCGCGTTGATTTCGCGGCCGTCGGAAGCGGTGACGCGCAATTCGATACGGCGGTAGTGCTCGGGCGCGCCTTCGTATCTATCCAGATTTCGATAGGCGGATTCCGGGATGCGGTACAAAACGCCGTGGACGGTTTTGCCCGCCGACTGCTGGACGTTAGCGGTGGCCGAACCACCGCGCATCTTCTTATTGAAGCGAAGCTCATAGTTTTTTAGTTGCCCGGTGATTTCTTCCAGGATTTGTCCCGCGCGCGAGCGGAATTGTTCGCGGCTGAGATTGCTGCCGTAGGCGAAATACCAGGATGAATTTGGCGCCATCAGTTAACCCAGAGATACATTCTTCGCATCTCAATTTTCTGAAGAGAAGGTGAGCCGTGAAACTCGATTCAAAGAGAGCATCCGGTCATTCAACTTCGATAAGTTATCTTACTCGCATGGCCCGTCTGGAGCAATGAGGAGCGATTCACGGCAGCCATTATTCTGAGTTACGATTGAAGGCCGCCACAGAAACACGCGGCGCGAATCCGGGTTCTACATATGGTGTCGCCCAAGCATAGGTGGAAGTCGCCGGCCGCTGCCGGGAAGAGCGGCTGGCGCGAAATTTTCATGAGAATTCGGCTTAAGGAGAGGTCCCATGCGAATTAAATTGACTGCCACGGCAGTCGCAGCGCTGATTGCAATTGGATTTTTGGCTGGCGGCGCCCGGCCGGCGAAATCTTCTTCGCGGGCCAAAGGCAATCTGCTCCAGGATTCGACACAGCACTCCACGAAGTCATCGCCGGAAGTGGACAGGCTTCGTTTTCTGGTGGGCGACTGGAAAATTGATTCTGTGTACCCGAGGTCGGATCTATTCCCCAACGGCGGCGAAGAGCACGGAACTTATTCGTGCCATCCCGGCCCGGGCGGGTTTTCGCTGGTAGCCAATTTCATAGCGGACGGGTTAGAGGGTCACATCGAAGGACTGGACGTGACCACCTGGGACCCGCAGGAAAAGGCCTACCGAATGTACACATTCGGCAATGGATTCCCCGGCGCGTATGAATCCCACGGGGACTGGGATGGCGACAACTTTGTGCTCACCGGAGATTTCGCAACGGGCGACACGAAATTCACGTTCAAGCAAAGCACTCATCAGGATTCGCCGGACAGCCTTACGCTGCAGGAGTGGTTCAGCCAAGCCGGCGGGCAGACGCAGTTGATGCAGACGACGAAAGCGACGCGGAAATAGCCAGCGAAAAAACTCTCCAATGAATTCTTTTCGGATGGAGAGCTAAGCGACCCGCTCGAAAATACCGGCCGCGCCCATGCCGCCGCCGATGCACATGGTGACCAATCCATAGCGCGCGTTGCGGCGAGCGAGTTCGCGCACGATGGAGGCGGTCAGCTTTGCTCCGGTACAACCGAGCGGATGGCCCAGCGCCACAGCGCCGCCATTGGGATTGACGCGCGCGGGATCGAGTCCGGCCAGCTTGATTACTGTGAGCGCCTGCGTGGCGAAGGCTTCATTCAATTCGATCACGTCCATGTCATTGAGTTTCAGTCCTGCGAGCTTGAGCGCCATGGGGATGGCGAATACCGGGCCAACTCCCATTTCCTCGGGCGGGCATCCGGCTACCGCGAAGGAAATAAATCGCGCGAGAGGCTTAATGCCGAGTTCGTGAGCGCGTTCAGCGGTCATGACTACCGACGCCGCGGCGCCATCGCTCATCTGGGAACTGTTCCCGGCAGTCACAGTTCCGTGCGCATGGAATGCGGGCTTCAATTTCGCGAGAGCTTCGATGGAAGTATCGGCACGAGGGCCTTCGTCGGTGTCAAAAGTGACGGCCGTGGTGGTGGCCGTGCCTTTCACGCCCGCGCCCGCAGCGGTCGCGCCGTTGGTATAGACAGTTGTCTTCACTTCCACGGGCACGATTTCGTTTTTGAATTTTCCCGCTGCAATTGCAGTCAGCGCTTTTTGATGGCTGGCGTAGGAGAACGCGTCCGCCTGTTCGCGTGTGATGCCATATTTCCTGGCTAAATTCTCGGCAGTGAGCCCCATGTTCAGATAAACGTCCGGGTAGTGGTCCATCAGCCAGGGATCGGGCGAAACCTTATTTCCGCCCATGGGGACCATGCTCATGGATTCGGTGCCACCTGCGACGATCACTTGGGAATGGCCCAAAGCGATGCGGTCGGCCGCGAGAGCGATGGCCTGGAGGCTGGAAGAGCAGAAACGGTTGACGGTCATGGCCGGAACTTCGACGGGCAAACCGGCGCGAAGGGAGGCGATGCGCGCCACGTTCATTCCCTGCTCCGCTTCCGGCATGGCGCAGCCGATGATGACGTCATCCACTTCGCTTGGCGCAAGACCGGGCACGCGAGCCAAGGCTTCGCGAATTACAATTGCGCAGAGATCGTCTGGCCGAGTGGCGTGCAGAGTTCCTTTGAAGGCCTTGCCGACCGCCGTCCGCACTGAACTTACTATGACTGCTTCGCGCATGATGCTCCTCGCTAGCGCCGCGCCACGCGTTCGTTCAAGCATGGGCAGCACCAAACGTAAATTCTCTCACGAACGTGATACTTGCGAAACTGAAGGTGTAAAATCGCGGTTTCCGATATCGGCTTGGTCGGGATTCGAGATTCAATGGATAGGGTTTGCGGATTTGATTGTCAGAAAGGCGACGTTTGAGACTCCTGCAAGCTGAATCTGATCAAGAACGGGTGCTACGTACCAGTGGTAGTTAGCCCGCATGTCTGCCTCAAGGTATATTTTCCTTTCTGCGCCAACACGTAATGACATTCGTATTGCATTGGCTAGATCTTCAGTCCTGACGCGGACGTTGCCATAGTAGACCACTCCGTCTCGAGCCACCACGATATGGATTGCATCATCGCGCAATGCACCCGGTTGAGAAACATCATTCACAGCATGTGGGAGATCCACTGAGGCTCGCCGACCCCTGTGAGGGGTTGCGGCACCTATCGTTATGAACAGTAGAGCTAACATGACGCTGGCAAAGCCCCAGAGGTTCATGCTGGCGTAGTAGGTCGCCCTTCTCATTTCCCTTCGGCGCGCTACGGCCTGACTAGGCGACCATATGAATGAACCCCGAGGATTGACCGGACCCTTCCTTGAAGACATGAACGAGTACCTTTACAAGAATCACGTATGAGATTTACGAGCTTCCTTAAGTATTAGACCCCATCCCAAGTAGGGAGGTGCCGACCACTTTTTTAAAGTTACGGAAAGGTGACAGTTCGATAATTCTTAATAAACCGGGAAATCGAGATGTGGCGTATCTCTGAATTTGCTATGGAAGATGAGACAAACAGGACTACCCTTGAGGATAGGTGATGGCCACGCGGCGGGATTTCGTTAAATAAGAATTGCAGGCGAGCGCAAGAACCACGCCTGTGCTGATGAATCCGAATTCGGAGCTTCCCAACGTGGGCCCTCTGTGCCATGTGGGCAAGATCATGTAAGGCATCAAGCCGAATAGAAATGTGAAAGGAATGCTGCCCCAAAGCAAGTATTGCTTGGCCTGGCGCACCGACCCAGGACGGATCTTCCAAAGCGAGACACCCACGAACATTCCCCAAATCGTGTAGGGGATGATCATGACAGCAAAAACAGCAAATAATCTGGCCAGGATTGCATCTGAATTGACATTCGCTCCGGCAGCCATCAAGAGAATGATTACCGTGAATAGTGCGACCAAGGGCCCAATAATTGTGAGGCACACAATAAAAAACATAAGCCAGCCGCCAACGCCCTGGAGGAATTGGGCCGGCACAGGCATCGCGTAACCTTGAGGCGGAAAACCCTGTGCGTAGGGAGCCTTTCCATAGGCTGGGGGGTGGACAGTTGAAGGATAGCCCGGTTGCGCATAAGGCTGAACAGGCGGGCTGAAAGTTTGCGGGGGCGGGGATGGAAGAGTGCCCTCAATGGTGGGCGAGGGCTGGCTGAATTTTACCCAGCTATCAGACGCCTGGGGCGCTTGGGGAGTGGGATCGATCCAGCTTGATCCTGAAATTCGCGCAGGCGCAGAGGGCACCGGCGGGGGCGGCGGTGGAGGAACCTGTGCCGCAGGTGGCTGCGAAATCTGAAGGGAATCCAATTGCACCCAACTGCTGCCCGGCTTGGGTGGCGGGGCAGACAGAGGTGCCGCTGATGGTGAGTCCACCTGGACCCAACTGTCACCTGGCTTGGGCCGGAGAGCTTGCGGATCGATCCAGCTTGAGCCGGTGGCTGAGGCGGGCGTGGCGGGAGAAATCTGGGCGGGAGAAGACTGGACTGTTCCAGCTGCCTGAACATCTCCAGGAGGAGCCGCGACAGGCGGCTCGGTAGCCGGGCGCATTCGTTTTCCGCAGCGGCTGCAGAAGGAACCTTTATCGGGATTTTGTGTTCCGCAAGCTGTGCAAAACATGGCCGCCAGACTTGAATCGAAAGTGCCGCGGAATATTCCCCGTTCTGAAAATGCCTCGCGGCTTACGGGCGCTTGCGATACTCCTCATAGAGCTGCTTGTGCTTGTTGTCTGTGCTGGTGAGCTGGCCGTTGATAAACAAGTAGCGGACTTCGGTGCTGAGCTCCATCGGATCGCCATTGGTGACGATGAGGTTGGCAATTTTGCCCGTCTCGATGGTGCCAAGTTCCTTGCCCACACCGAACATTTCCGCGGGATTGATGGTCAGCGCCTTAAGCGCGTCGTCGTGGGACATGCCGAAAGCCACGGCGACTCCGGCCTGCTGCGAAAGCCGCCGCGCGAATTCGTTGCCGTAACTGCCGAAAGCAACTTTGATTCCCATGGCGGAGAGCTGCCCGGGCAGTGTGAGGTTGGCGTCATAAGGTTCGTCTTCCCCGCGCAGCAGGGTGAGAGTGGGCCTCAGGATCACCGGAACATTTTTTTCTTTCAGCAGATCTTTCACTTCGCCTGCTGCGGTCCCTGTGGCCAATATCATCTTGAGTTTCTGCTTATCGCAATAGGCGACAGCTTCACTGATTTGATTCGCCTGATTGGCCACAACAAAAAGCGGCAGGTCGCCCTTGACCACCGGCACAAGGGCTTCAAGCTTCAGGTCGCGTTCTACGCTGTTCTTGTTGGCTTGCATTGCGGATGCGTAGTGGCGAGCTCGCTCGAACCATTCGGTAAGTTCTGCGATTCGCCGGTCATAATCGGCCCGTGAAGGCGCGCCTCCTGCAGCCGCTCCACGTCCTCCGCCTCCGCCGCGCCCGCCTCCGCCGCCACCCGGCAATACCGGCCAGTTCACGACCATTGCCGCGGAACGCTTCACCTGCATTTCGTCCATGGTCCATCCGGCAAGGTTGAAGAGGGACGCCTGCCCCGTGATGACCGACCCGCCTCCACCACGCCCGCCCAGTCCAGGGGCGGAGATCACGTGAGTGATTCCTTCCGCGCGTGTTACCGGAATGTGGGCGCTGGCCGGATTAACGGCCGTGGCCGCCACAAGCTGGGGGGTGTATTCGC
>DATNHU010000292.1:0-23119 GCA_035604795.1 Candidatus Limnocylindrales bacterium | reverse complement strand
GCGGGCATGCCGCCCGATGGTATCATCTGAGCAAATATCGATATACTGAAAGTGGGGATCGGTGGAAGCTTAAGCTATGGCTTGATCGGGGTGAATGGGAAATTGGCGCGCACCCTGTAAGCCCATTCGTGCTCGTGAGCGAGCACATGATGCGCGCCAATCCTGGTCTATGCGTTATACGCGTGAAATACTCGCCGGAAGGAGCGAGACACGGCTTGGCGGCCACGGCGGTGTTACGCCGCTGTTATCGGCAACAACGTTTCCGTTACTTAGCGAGTTGTTGACCGAAGGGGAAACAGGGAGTAGCATTATCCCTGCTAGAGCGACAATAAGAAGCGTGCTTAAGATTCGTTTCATTTCGGGAAACCTCCTGGCCGCGCACTTTCTCGCGCGGGGTTTGGAGGCGACCGGAAATGGAAAATTTGTTCACGAAACGGAACAGGGGCAGGAATGGCAACCTGGGAATCGTTTGATCGGAACCGGCGGTTAGTGGAGGATTTGTCGTCGAGGACGTTGGCGGCAATCCCCAATGACTACGGAAGACTCATCTATCTTGCGTCTCTGCGTGACCTGGCTTCAGGACGGTATAGCCATGAAGGGCTTGAATCTCAGTATCCCCAACGGGCTGTACAAGAAGCGCTCTTAAAGGCACATCAGGAGATTTGCGCGAGGATCCTGGAGTCCCCTCTGGAACAACAGGAGTTTGATCTTTTTACGTGTTTTCGGGGGTTTGATGCTGACCCTGAGGAAATCGTGGCTACCTGGCGTGACGCGCAGTCTTACCGGGCGTTGCTTCCACTCAATTTGCCGAAGTACATGCGCGAGCTGTTTTGTTCCAATATCGAAACACTACTGAGTATTTTTGAACAGGACCGAACTACAAGCCGGCAAGCCGCATAACGGACCCGATCACCTGACCCACTACCTCCCCCTCGTCAGGAAAGCGAAAGATTACAGGCGGACAAGGCGAGAGAGGGTAGGGCTGCAGGATCAACGTTTTCTGCTCCTGCGCGCACCAGGAACACCGATACCCGTCGCGCGTTTCAACGAAGTAAATGGGCCGCTCAAATTCGTTCCTCCAGCCATTGGCTTTCACTTCGCGGCGCACAGGATCAATCAAGACCAGGGTGCCGGGCAGTAGTAAGGGTTCCATCATGTGGTCATCAAGCCCCAAATAGCCGTACAAGTATTTGCCGCGCCTGTTAAAGAGAACATTCTCCAGGTCCTTCCATGCCTCCACCATCCGGCTGAGGAGTTCTGTACGCCGGGGATCAAAGGCGGGATCAAATCGGAGAGGCAATCGCATGGCGTTTGGAGGTGCGGCGATGTGTGTTCGAGGTGCGGCCAGTTCGGCGCCATCTGAAAAGTGGAGCTCGAGCGGTATCTCATACCATTGGAAAACTTCGACCGGATCCAGGTGGTAAATGGCGGCCAGGCTATAGAGTTTATGAGGACTGGGTATGGTGCCGTAGTTTTCAATTGCTGCCAGGCGGCTGATATGGATGATAAAATCAGGCCGTCCGCGCAGAGATGCCAGCTGGTAGCTTGACCGTTCGACGTCACGAAACGTCAGGCCCAGTCGTTCCCGCATCTGTCTCAGCCGCGACCCGGGAAGCATTTGAATCCTCGAATTCCGAAAAGGTGGGAGCGGACAAATTATAACAGATTATTAATTCGTTATGACTCGAAAATGTACGCATTCGCGGCGGCTTGCTTCCAAACTTCTCCGTTATTTCGGGGTCTTTCCTACGTGTTTGCCCGGCCTTCTGTTGGCCAGCGGTGTTGAGTGGCCCTCCACCCGTCCCCAGACTACATCATCCTCGCACAAGACATTTGAGGCGGAATTCTCAGCAACCGTTGCTTCGATGGCCGATGCGCCTCCGGATGACCCCGCATCCATTCAGAAATTACTGGAGAAGGCGGCCGGGATTTTAGATTCAGCGGTTATTGGCGGGCTCGCAGAAACAGGCGATTCTGTGGTGGATCAAATAAATCAGCGGCTGGCAAAATTTGTGTCCCACGAATCCGGGATTGGCGAGAGATATCACCTGATGAGCTTGAGCGCGCAACCGCGCCTGTACGCGCTGGTCGCAGATTTTGGGTTGGGCGCGCCGTCCGCAATTCGGCTGTACGCGCAAAAGAACAATGAGAAACGTTATACCCTTGTGGCTCGAGTGGACCGATTCACGCAGCAGGATTTCTTGGACGATTCACTCGAGCTTATCTCGATTGCCAAGGCGCCGGTAATATTCGTCACCGTCGCAGGACGAACTGACGACCTGCGGACAGGCGTCTTCACGGCCTGGCAGTTCGACGATAAAGGTCTGAAGCAGCTTTGGACTTCCGATATGGTCCAGCAATCCAGCTATCAGGGGAATTCTGCTGGTTTCCAATTGACCTACTGCCGCAATCCGGATGAGACGAACCCCCGCATTTGCAACGCCATGGTCCGGGAGAGCTATCGCTGGCAGGACGGCAAATGGAGCCTTGTGGATTCAGTCCCTGTCTCAGTACCGAAACGTTAATCCCCCTTTCACTCCCTCTGTTGACGCTGGCCACTCCACATGGAACGATGGAGAATCGCTCGCTCCTTCGAGGGGGAGCATTTCATGCGCGATGAGCTACTGGTTAGCACCTTCATGACCGCTAAGGTGCAGAGCCTGTCCCCGGATGATCGCCTGCTTGCGGCAGCGCTCCTGATGCGCTCCAGTCATTTCCGGCATATTCCTATCGTGGAAGATGGGCACCTGGTTGGCATCCTCACCGACCGTGACATCCAGAGGTGCACACCCTCTTTGCTGGCGCGCGTTTCCCCGGAAGAATACAACGCCATTTTCGAGGAGACGGAAATATCACGGGTCATGACCCGTGAGCCGCTGAAGATTTCGCCCGACGCACCTTTAGTGGAGGCGGTAGCGTTGCTGCGTGAAAAGAAGCTGGGCTGCTTGCCCGTTGTGGAAAATGGAAAGCTGGTGGGAATCATCACCAAGGCCGACATGCTTTCTGCGCTTTTGCGGATACTTGAAACTGCCCAAGTAACACGGTAGGAGCGGGTGAGTTGCCAGCGAACCTGCTATCCTAGCAAGGGAAGAGAACGCTTTGAACAATCCTGCGTAAGCACAGGTGGTTCTTCAGCCCACGATTTGTGAAACACCAATTCTTGAGTTCGCGAACAGAAAGATTCCAACCCTTGAGACTCCCATCAAACAAGCCATTCGGCATTTGGAAATACTCACTCATCGCATGGTTCTGTGTTTTTCTAGTGGGCGGAGCGATTTCCGCACAGGAACCGCTTAAGCCGCCTCCGGCGGCCAAGCCCGCCGCAGGAAACGCCGATCCCGCTGAATTTCTCCACACCGCCGATGAAGTCATGGCGGAAATGAGCAAGCTGCTGGGTTTGCAGCAAATTGAGCCTCTGAAAAAGAGTCTTCGTTCACGCGACGAAATCCGCGCCTACTTGATTCAACAGATGAAGGAAGACAAGGACGCCGACAAACGGTATGCGGATGAAAAAACACTGGAGAAACTGGGGCTTCTGCCCAAGAATTTTCCCATGGAAAGTTTCCTGCTGGACTTGCTGACCGAGCAGATCGCCGGCCTTTACGATCCCAAGGCCAGGGAATTTTATATCGCCGATTGGATCGCACCAGAGGATCAGCGCGAAGTGATGGCCCACGAACTGACTCATGCGCTGCAGGACCAGCATTACCACATCGACCCCTGGCGCGATGCCGCAAAGCCGAATGACGATGCCGAAGGCGCGCGCGACGCCGTGTTGGAAGGCAGCGCCGTTGCTTCCATGCTGGATTATGGGCTGCGCCAGCAGGGAAGCAGCCTTGCCGCGGTCGGAAGCATGATGAATTTCAGCACTCTTCTGGGCAAAATGGACGATAGCTCGCCCTTGTTGTCTAAGGCGCCCAAATTTATTCAGGACGCGCTGCTTTTTCCCTATGCCGCCGGCGCCGATTTCAGCCAGGCGATTTTGTTGAAGCGCGGTGGCTGGCCCGGTTTCCACACGGTGTTTGAGAACCCTCCCGTTTCCACTCAACAGATCATGCACCCGGAAATGTATCTGAGCGGAGTGCTGCCCGAAAATGTCACCGTGCCGGACCTCTCCGGCGATTTGGGGAAGGATTGGAAGAAGCTTGACTCCAACATTCTGGGCGAATTCGGCCTGAATGAGATATTGAAACATTTTCTTGGCGATGTGCGCGCCAACCAGCTTTCACCGCTGTGGGCCGGGGATCGCTACGCCATATATGAGCGCAAGATCAGCGCGGGCAAGACAGATGAAAAGGCTGCGACCGAGGACCTGCTCGTGCTGCGTTTCCACGCATCATCTCCGGAAAACGCGGCGCGATTGTTCGGCGGATTGAGCGAAGCCAGCGAAAAGAAGTATGAGAAGCGCACCAACTTATTTCGCCGTCCAAATTTCTTTTCCTTTGATTCGGCGGAAGGCGGCGTCTTTCTGCGATGCGCGGGTCAGGATTGCGTCACTCTGGAAGGGGGCGACCGGAAATTATTTGATGCCCTGGTCCGCGCGCTCCACTGGCCTGCCAATCCGGATGCGCCCGCATCGCCCGATACAAAGGTTGCTCCAACCAAAGCCGAACTACTTGTCCCAATTCCACCCGCCGCTCAGCCGGTTCCGATCTCAATTCCGTACTAACAACCTGTTGAAAATCGTCGAAGGCATGTCATCCCGAGCCCGCCTCGGCGGGCGAGGGATCTGCTTTTCGCCAAAAATACCAAGAAACAGCACATTCCTCGTCGCTTCGCTCCTCGGAATGACAGGTTCTGGGCGTTTTTCACCAACCTGCTAAGACTTCCGTTACTTGCTCGCAGTCGGCTTCGTTTGCGCGCCCGCCTTCTTCACCGGCGCCGCTTTTGCGGCCGCGAAAATCGCTTTCGGAATCATCATATGCACGCCCTTGTTGGTGTCCACCAGCTGCGTGATGTGCAGGTCCGCCGCAACGCTCGAGAGCATGTAGGCGTCGTCGCGTGTCAGATGTTTTTCGCTCACCAGAAAATCAATCATCTGGCGCACCGCTTGCTTGGTGGCTTCATTCAAATCCAGATTCATTCCCATGGTGATGAATTCCGTGGGCGTTTCCGCGCGCGGCCAGTCAATGTGCATGTCCTTGCGCACCACAAATTGAAAAGTTCCGACGAGCGACGTTTCCATGGCGGTGATGTCCACCTCGCCGTCGCCCTGGCCCACGTGGCCGTCGCCCACCTCGAATAGCGCGCCCGCCACATGCACCGGCAGATAGAGCGTGGTGCCCGCCACCAGATACTTGTTGTCCATGTTGCCGCCGTAAATTCCCGGAGGAACGCTGCTCACGCGCCCCATCGCGGGCGGCGGCGCGATCCCCATGCTCCCGAAAAAGGGATGCAGCGGAATATCAATTCCCGGAGCGAAATGCGCCACCATGCGCGCCTTGTCCAGTTGAATGATTTTCGTTTTCGCGTACGGAAAATCTTCGGGCAGGAATCCCGAGGTTGGTCCAAATCCGTTGTAGGCGTAGGGGATCGCCAGTTGGATCGCTTTGATTCGGATTTCGAGCACATCGCCCGGCTGCGCGTCTTCAATGTAAATCGGGCCGGTTAAGATGTGCCCGCCGGGACCCTTGTCCGTCACCGCGCCCTCTTTGTAGAGGTCGCGCAACTGCTGTTCCACCTGATCCGGCGCAACGCCCGCGCGCTCGAGCCGCGTAGGACTGGAGGTGAGCACCGTGCGCACCTGAACCGTGTCACCGGATTTCACGCGCAGCACCGGAGTTGACGCCCCATCGTAATGTCCCCAGGCCACGTTTGCGGGTGTAGGCTCCAGCTTGATGACCGCGGCTTTCTTTGGCGCGGCTTTTCCGCCAGATTGCTGTCCGCAGGCCATGCCCGCGCAGAGCGCCACTGCCGCGATGGAGCTAAGAATGCGTTTCATCACTGAAATCTCCCGTGATTCGGCGGGTAGTGTACATCATGCCGCCGAAGCTTGCCTCACGGTAACGCAGGCCTCCGTGCCGGCATATTGGATTTCCGAAACCGCCGGCGGGGACGCCCTTCGGCCTAACTCAGGACAAGCCAGCGCTAAAAAATTCCTATTACGGGCCGGAACCCTTAAAGCATTTTCTTAAATTACCCATAGCAAGATCCCCCCACCCCCCATGTTTTTCGTATGTGTTGCAAATACGATGGTTACGGGCGCGATCGTCGTATGTGCGGCAACTGCGGGGGTTAAAGTCGAATGTTATCATTTTCTTGAACCCCCTCTCGTAAGTGCGGATTCTGAAGGGTTTATTTATTATCACTATAGTTACTATTCCGGCCGATTTGGTGGTATTTATACGGATGGTTGCATCAATTGATCCCATTTCGGTTAATTTCCTTCAGTTTACTATAGGTCAGAAGATCTCTGAAATCATTGGCAATTCGAATGAATTGAGGCAGTCAGAGAGAGAGCTTCGAGAGGACTATTCGAAATGCTCGGCACAGTCTCGATAGTATATTACCAGAGAGTTATGGAAAGAGTCAAGAGGATAATTAGAGTGTTTCAAAATGTGATGCCTTACCACGATCTGTCCCGAATGAAATTTCACTCGCCACTCTTCCTAACCGAAACCGTAACACGGTGCAATCTGGTGCATTGTGATGTATACTTGTTGCACTATGGCGCAATCGGAAAAAGCAGTCCGTCAAAGTGTCACGATCCCTCCACGCGTCGCCCGGTGCGTCCGGGCACTGGCGGAAAAGCAAAAGACGAGCGCGAATCGGGTTCTTGTGGACTTGATCGAGGCCGGGCTTCAATCGAAGGAGGCGGAAAAAGAGCGCTTTTTCGCTTTGGCCGGAAAACTGGCGGAGACGTCCAACCCGAAGGAGCGAAAGCGGCTGAAAGAAGAGCTCGCGCGAATGACGTTCGGCACCTAATAAGAAGCCACGCCTCAATGTTTGTGGTGATGAATGCCAAAGATTCAGTGGACGAATCTTCCCGCCGCGCTGCGCGACCATCTTTTCCAGCGGCTCGCCGACCGCAAGATCACGGTAGAAGACCTTTACAAGCTCAAGCTTTGGCGCGAGTCCGAGCCGGAAGCGCCCGAAGGGCTTTGGTACAAGGATTTCGGTTCGTTTAAGATTTGCGGTGAAGGGAAGTTTCCGAAGACGTTTCTCCTGAAAGGCCAAGCGGCAAAAGGCACTGCGTTGTGAGGCGGTTCGGGAAGTCAACTACGCCAGCACGGAGGCTGGCGCTACACTGACTGCTGCCACCCTGAAGGGATGGCGCTGCATTAAATGAAAGGGAAAGCAGATTCCTCTCCCGCTAACGCGGAATCGGAATGACGGGGTTGCGCGAGTTGGCTAGATCTTCACTCCATTCGGGGCCATGGGCATGGAGCGCAAACGGGCCCCCGTCGCCTGGAAGATGGCGTTGCCCACGGCGGGAGCCAGCGCCATGATCGGCGTTTCGCCCGCGCCTGCCGAAGGAATGTCCAGGCGATTCACCAGGACGACCTCGATATCGGGAGCGTCCTTGAAACGCGGGACGCGATATTTTGAAAACTTCGGATTGGTGACGCGGCCGTCCTCAAACTCGATGGCTTCAAACAGCGCGCCGCCGAGTCCCTGAACCGTGGCGCCCATGACCTGATTTTTCAGGCCATCGGGATTGACGATAGCGCCGCAATCAAATGCGGTGACGGCGCGCACGACCTGCACGGCTCCGCTGGCACCATCCACGCTGACTTCGGCGCAAGTGGCGACGTAGCCGCCCTTTTCCATGCCGCAGGCCAGGCCGAATCCGTGACCGGGCGCGGGCTTCGATTTGCCCCAGCCGAATTTTTCCGCGGCGGCTTTCAACACGTCGGCCACGCGCGGATTCTTGTCGAGATTCTTCAAACGGAATTCCATCGGCTCCATTCCAATGGAGTGCGCCAGATCGTCCATGTGCGATTCACGCGCGAAGTGATTGGCGGTGGCCGCGAGGCCGCGATATGAGCCCTGGCGCAGCGGATATTGCGTGG
Organism: Candidatus Limnocylindrales bacterium; assembly: GCA_035604795.1. Classification (GTDB taxonomy): domain Bacteria; phylum Acidobacteriota; class Terriglobia; order Acidiferrales; family UBA7541; genus DASTCZ01. The sequence continues at coordinate 15,107 of DATNHU010000292.1, read as the reverse complement.
GATGAAATGCGATGAGCTGATTGGCGACGGTGTAAGGCGTGTCGATACCCGAGCCGCCGGAATTGTAATTGTGAAATTCCCAAGCGGTAAGTTTGCCATCGCCGCTCACACCGCTACGAATATCAATCACTCCCACCGGCCGGAAATACGCCCAGGTAAATTCCTCCTCGCGGGTCCACTCCAGCTTCACGGGCTTGCCCGCGGCCTGTGCGAGACGTGCCGCTTCCACGGCGCATTCACCGGTGTGCTTGCCGCCGTAGCCTGAGCCCATGTCGGGCATGCGCACGCGGACTTTGTCCCCGGAAATGTGGAACGCGCCGGCAAGTTCGGAGCGCACGCCGAAGGGCCGCTGCGTTCCGGTCCAAACATTCAGCTCGCCGTTTTGCCATTGAGCGACAGCCGCGCGCGGCTCGAGCGGCGCGTGCGCGATGTAAGCAATGTTGTATGTGGCGTCGAGCTTGTGTGACGCCGCGGCCAAGCCCTCCTCCATCGAGCCGGTTGTGTTTGGCCGCCCGCCGCCTCCGCGTCCACCGCCGCCGGCTTGCACATTGGCTTTCAAGTATTCGTAGATGTTCTTGCTGTTGGGCAGCGCGGGGGCCGGTTTCCATTCGGCGCGGATTGCGGCCAGTGCGCGCGCCGCGGTTTGCAGATTGGGCGCGGCCACCCCAACGAATTCGCCGTCATGGACAACGGTCACACCCGGAATTGCCTGCGCGGCGGTTGCGTCCACGCTGGCAAGCGTTGCACCAACGGAAGGCTGCCGCAGGACTTTGCCATAGAGCATGCCCGGCAATTTCATGTCGGATGTGTATTTGTGGCTGCCAGTGACGAAATCGCGGCCATCCACTTTCGCGATGGGCTTGCCGGAGATAATCCACTCATTCGTGGGGACAAGTGGATCCGTGTCAGGGATTGCCTTGGCAAGCGCCTGCCCCTCCGCAAGTTTTCCGTAAGCAATCGAGCGCTTGGATTGCGGGTCGGTGATTTTTCCGGAGACGGCGACCAGGCGCGCCGCGTCCACATTCCATTGCTTCGCGGCCAGCTCGCGCAATGTGTCGCACGCGGCGGAAGCGACATGGCGAAGCTGCGGGCCCATGCGCGGGGTGGTCTGGCTGCCGAACGTGCCGGCGTCAAACGGAGTCAGCTTGGTGTCGCCCATCACCATGGTGATGGACTCGAACGGCGTGCGCAGCTCTTCGGCGACGGCTTGCGCCAGCGAGGTGCGAATGTTCTGGCCGATTTCCACTTTGCCCGTGTAAACGGTGACGGCGCCATCTTCGTTGATGTGCAGCCAGGCGGAAATATCCTTGGGCATGGATTGGCCGCCAAAGCCGCCCCGACCGCCCGATTCGCCCTGCTGTTGCTGCGCGAGGGCGCCCTTGGAAATCAGGAAGACGGCGATGCCCGCGCCGACCAGTTTCGCGAAGTCGCGGCGGTCAATTTCAAAATGGTGGACTGGCGGAGAGTGAAGCTCGTAGCGTTCCGGCTCAATCACAATTTGAGTTTCGATTTCAGGAGCGCGATGGTCGGTCATCGGGATGCTCCTTTCGCCGAAGATTTCATGGCGCCGGCGGCGCGCCGCACCGCGGCCACAATCCGCGGGTAAGTTCCGCACCTGCAAATGTTGCCCTGCATGAACTCGGCAATTTGCGCCTCGGTGGGATCGGCGTTGGTTTTCAACAGCGACACGCCGGTCATGATCATGCCCGAAGTGCAGTAGGCGCACTGCATGGCGCCCTCGTCGAGAAAGGCCTGCTGCAGCGGATGAAGCTTGCCGTCGTGCTCCAGTCCTTCGATGGTGGTGATCGGGCGCTGGCCCACGGTGCCGACGGTTACGGTGCAGGAATGGCGCGGGTTCCCGTCAATCAGCACGGTGCACGCGCCGCATTGGCCTTCGCCGCAGCCGTATTTGCTGCCGGTCAGGTCAAGCTGATCGCGCAGCACGCTGAGCAGTGAGGTTTCCGGCGCGGCGTCAATTTTGTATGGCTTGCCGTTGATTTGGAGTTCCGTGATTCTTTGACTTGATGTGGATAATTGAAGACTCATCGAGCACCTTCACGCGGCCCATGGCTGAGCCGCTGTAAACATGCTAATCCTGCGCGGAGGCGGGTTCAAGAGCGGCGCTAAGAAATTTTGAGAGGCGCCGATCGAGCAGCTTTATTTTCGAGGCGGGTAAGGCGGCGGGCGAGGCGGGATTCCCATTTGCGGCAGAAAGCGGCGCCGACGGATTTGTCGTCGCGGGTACGCGCGCCCTGAGCCCGGCGGAGTAGATGCAGTCCGTGTTGCGTAAGCTGAGTGGCGCGAGAGAGCGAACGCACGCGGTGCTCAAAATGAATAGCGAGTTGTTCGCATGCTTCAAGAGCGGCGCGGAGCTGGCCTCCCTGGGCGAAAAATGCATGGGAGCCGGAGGAGCCGCGAAGCAAGATACGTTCGAGCGTGAGTGATTGCTCCGGCGCGAGGCTGTGGATCTTTCCGAATGAGTTAGGCTTTGGGCTTAGCAGGCCCTCCCACAATTCCAGAGCGTTGGGCAGATCGCCTGCGCGCTTGGCCAGCCGCGCCAGGTCGCGGCGGGCGGCGAAATCGTGCTCAACAGGCAGTCCGGCGCTGACAGCGGCATGGCAAATTTTACGCGCGCGCACAGGATCGCCCCGACGTTCGAGGAGACGCGAGAGTCCGTAGAGGTCAAGTGGCTCTGTAGATGTGTTTCCCACGCTCGCGGATTGGTCCAGGTCAGTCGCCGGCGCGCCCATCTTGGCCGGGCCGGAGAATAAGCCACCGCCGAGCATTTCAAAAATGCGCTCGGCCAGAGCGGCCAGGCCACGAAGGTCCATCTGGTTGTGATGGAAGATGGGCACCAAAGGCTCAGCATATCCGCCGCGCACAAAGTTGAAATAGATTTCGGGAATCATCGAGGAGTCCACGTCGAAATCACGGGTCCAATCGAGACGCGAGCCGGCGGAAGTTTGCAGGACATGCTTCTCCAGTTCAGCCAGACGCACCGATCCGAGCCGCGGACGCCAGAGCTGTCGCGCAGGATGGAGAAGATCCAGATGTGCGGCGGGAAAGCGCGGGGCGATAGCGCGGGTCATGCGGAAGCGAGTTTCGAGCAGCGGCCAGTCAAAGCTCTTGCCGTTGAAGGTAACCAGGACGCGGCGTTCGGCCAGGCGCTCATCGAGTGCGAGAAGAAGCGAATGCTCCTCGCTGAAGTCGCGCATAAAAAACTGTTCAACTTGCAGGCCGCCGCCATCCCACCACGCCAAGCCCACTAGAAAAGCATAAGTGCCTGAGCCGCCGGCAAGCCCGGTGGTTTCCGTATCGAGGAAAAGCCATTGCGAAGGGTCCGCGGCTAGACCCGCATTATCGTGATGGTTTTTCTTTACGCTGGACTTGGCAGAGGCGCGCTTCGCTCCATTTCGTTCTTCAGGTAACAGGAGCCGTAGCGCGCGCGCCGCGCGGTGGTCATTTTCCGTCAGGCACGGCTCAGGCGTTGGAAACCAGCGGCGGATGACCAGGTGCTCGCCGAAGTGGTTGCTCTGAACTGTGGCCCCCAGCAAGCTCGCGAGATGTCCTCCGTCTGACGGCGATGCGACAGTTCCAGGCGTGGGGGAACTGTTCGATGCCTTCTTCCTCGCGGGGCGCAGCGCGGCTACGCGCGCGAACTTGTCGTCGAAATTGCCGCTTGAACCCGTGGACATGGTCAACGCCAGAAATTCATGGAGTTCTCGTTTCTACTTGCGCTCCTAGCCCATCGAGGATGGCGAGCGCCGCTTCCTTGGCGTGCTCGTTCCCGTCACCCAACGGGCCCACGCACGAGGGACATCCTTTTTCGCAATCGCATGCCGCGATCAACTCGCGCGTCTTGCGCAGCAACAATGCGTGCGCGCGGAAAAGCGGTTCGCTGAAGCCGATGCCTCCGGGGTAGGCATCATATAGATACAAATTCGGCTCGAAATATTCCTTGTCAGGAGCGCCGCTGCGGATTTCCGCGAGGTCTGGCGGCGGCTCCCAGCCATCGGCGCCGGGGGCAATACCGGGCGAAGGTGGCCGCTCGCCGATGGCCGTCCCTAGGTCGCGGCGATCGCACATCAGCAGCAGTGTGGCCACACTGTGCAAGGCGTGCAGCAATCCGCGCATGCCGTCCTGGCGTTGGCTGATTGTATAGGGAAGCGATTCCACCAGCGCCCGGTCGAGCGTGGTCCAGCACGCCGTGGTGTGCATCTCATTTTCCGGCAGCTCGAGTTTGCCATCGCCGATATTTTCGTGGGTGAAAAATTTTATTTTCTTGAAGCCCACCACTTGCGAGCGCACCAGCACATCTCCGTGCAAGCGCGCGGCATGCAGATCAGCGCCCGTGTCACCTTCCTGCAAGATGCGCGCCTGACCGGCTACCTCCAGCACGCGAACCTGGGTGTAGCGGATTGCGTCGGTGTAATAATCCACTTCCACGCGCTTGACATAGGCTTTGCGCTCGTCGAAATCCATCCGCTCGACGTGATACTGCTCGCCCTGATGGAGATATATTGCTTTGGGATGAACGAAGGTGAGCGCGCTGGTGAAATCGACTTCGCCAATCACTTCCGGAGCGGCGGTTATGTCCACAATAATGAAATTGTCGGAGGTGATGGAGCGCAAGCTGACCGTGTCGGCGGGATAGGCTTCCTGCGTCCAGTGCCAGTGGTCGCCGGTGTGATGCAGGAAGCCTGATTCCGCAAGGCGGTCGCACAACACCGGCAAATCTATGGCGCCGAATTTCTCATCGGCGTAGATGGGCAGCTCAAACGCCGCGCACTTCAAGTGGTTCACGAGCACTTCAAGATTGTCGGGCTGAATGTAGGCGTGCTCCGGAGAGCGTCCGAAAAAATAGTCCGGGTGGCGCGCGACGTATTGGTCGAGGGGAGAAGAACTGGCCACCATCACTGCGCAGGAGCTGCCGCTGCGGCGCCCCGCGCGGCCGGCGCGCTGCCAAGTTGACGCGATCGTGCCCGGGTATCCGGCCATCACCACGGCGTCGAGTGAGCCAACATCAATGCCCAGCTCAAGCGCGTTGGTGGTAACCACGCCGCGGATGCGGCCTTCGCGCAGGCCGCGCTCGATCTCCCTCCGCTCGCCCGGCAAATATCCGCCTCGATACCCACGCACGGTTTGGGGCGAGCCCGGGGAGGTGGGGAAGGCCTGCTGGAGATAGGTGAGCAAGACTTCCGTCTGAAGCCTGCTGTTGGCGAAGACCATGGTCTGCAGATTGCGATTCAGAAACTCCTGAGCCATGCGCGAGGTTTCGTGGATGTAACTTCGCCGGATGCCGAGGTAGCGATTGATGACCGGCGGATTGTAGAAGACGAAAACTTTTTCCGCGGAGGGCGCGCCGTTTTCGTCGAGCACCTCCACCTGGCTTTCAATGAGGTGCGAAGCAAGGTCGCCGGGATTGGCGATGGTGGCCGAGCTACAGATGAATTGCGGAGTCGAGCCGTAAAAGCCGGCAATGCGGCGTAATCGCCGCAAAACGTTGCACAAGTGGCTGCCAAAAACACCGCGATAGGTGTGCAGCTCATCCAGAACGATATAGCGGAGGTTTTCAAACAGCCGCTGCCATTTGGTATGGTGCGGCAAAATCCCCGTGTGCAGCATGTCGGGATTGGTGAGGACGATGTGGCCCTTCTCCCGGATTGCTGAGCGCGCGTCTGCGGGCGTATCGCCGTCGTAAGTGAACACACCGAATGCGTCGTCAAGCCGCTGCGCGAGGTCGTGCAACTCTGCGAGCTGGTCCTGCGCCAGCGCTTTGGTGGGGAAGAGATACAGCGCCCGCGTGTCTGCGTTTTCAAGCACCGCATTCAACACCGGCAGGTTGTAGCAAATAGTTTTCCCGCTGGCCGTGGGCGTGACCACAACTATGTTGCGCCCGGCACGAACAGATTCGGCCGCAGCGGCCTGGTGGGTGTAGAGCTGAGCGACTCCCTTGGCGGAAAACGCGGAAGCGAGCTCGGGTCGCACCCATTTCGGCATGGGCGCCCATTGCGCGTCGCGCGCGGGAATATGATGGATGGCGGTTATAACCTCGCCGGTGGCGTCGTGCGCGACAAGCTGCTCAACGAGTTCTCGGATCTCGCGGACGCGCCCCAGTGAGCTGATCGTTGCCGTCCGTACAGCCAGGGATTGGGACATAGCGCCTCGCTCCAAACTACCCGCGAATATCAGGCTTCGCTTTTTGTTCGCTTACAATAGCACGCCGCCGCACCGTCGGCAATCATGACGTTGCTTTGCTTAGCCGGAGGATGAACACACCGCCCAGCATGGTCAGTAAGGCCGCATAGGCAAAGCCGGCAGCGGGAGAGATTGCACTCCACAAGAAGCCCACTGCCATGCTGGAAACGAAATCGCCGATGCCATTCACGGTAGCGAGCACGCCGAATCCGGTAGCGCGTATTTCGCGCGGAAGCAGTTCTGTGGCAACGCTCTTCTCCAGCGTGTCCTGGATAGCCACATAAAGACCAGCCACGCCAAATAGAACAACGAGTTCAGGGAGGTGGGGCGGTACGGCCATGAATCCGACTGACATCCCCGCCGCGAGGAAGTAGCCAACAGCAAGGACTCCCCGGCGGCCGATGCGGTCACCAATTGCCCCCGCCGGAAAACTGGCGCCGGCATAAATGACATTGTGGAAAGTGTAGAGCGCCACAGCGATCGCTCCACCACGAACGGCGCCATAGCGTGGCACAAGCAGTTGCACGGCTCGAAGAATCAGCAAGGAGTGGGCGAAATCACCCAGCCCGAAAAGAAAGACGGCACCGAGAAATTTCTGGAATTCGCGGGGCAGCTTCGCAAGACTTGCTCTGAAGGGGAGCGGATGAAGGTCTCCGACATGCCTGCTGGAGGGAACAAGCAAAGCAAATGCCAGGGCCGCGAGCGCTCCGGGAACCAATGTCCAGCGCATGGCGACAGCGACGCTCGTGGATGCTGCAAGCGCCGTGGCGCAGAGTGGGCCCAGAATCGCACCGCAGGTATCCATGGTGCGCTCAAACCCAAACGCACGCCCCACTTGAGAAGGAGCGACAGCGTCGGTGAGCAGGACATCGCGCGAGGGCCCACGCGCGCCGCGACCGACCCAACCGATTGCGCGCGCGGCCAGAACCTGCGGCCACGCACCCACGAATCCGAATGTGAACGTGGAAAGAGCCGTCAGCAAATAGCCTGTGACGGCGATGGGTTTGCGCCACGCGGGGCGGTCGGCAATCCATCCCCCTGCTAATTTGGCGAAACTGGAGAAGCCGTCGGCGACGCCTTCGATCACTCCCAGCGCATACGCTGGAGCGCCAATTCCGGCGAGCAACACTGGAAGAAGCGCCGTGCCGGTCTCATGCCCCCAGTCTGAGAATAAGCTGGCGAGCCCGATGCCGAATACGCCGCGCGTGAGCCACCGCGGCTCGCTCTTCGGTCCCGGAATATTTGTTTGCGCTGGCATGAAGGCGCTCAGATTCTAGCGAAATCCTGAAATTTTTGTGGAACGTGTATGGGCGACTTCTGGAGAGACGGCTACCACCCTTCACCAATGCATTCAGGGCAGGCAGATCCCTCGAGCATCCTTTTCGGATGCCCGAAGGATGACGCCTTACATTTGGGCCACGAGCAAATATTTTTCTAGTAGTGGAACCTCCACCGGATCTGTCCATAGATCTCCTGCGGGTTATTCCAGTGGAAGCCTCCGAAGGTCTGGCTGTTGTCCAACTCGAAGCGGCTGTTCGCTACGTTCAAGGCAGTCACCGAGACCGTGAATCGCTCACCAATATCCTTTCCCGCGGAAAGATCGAATGTCGTGTGCGACGGCAGATAATCGCCCGGGAAAGGCTCGCCCGGAAATGCGTTGTGGAACCCTGAACCGTAATAAACATTGGCGGAGGCATAGGAATGCCACGGCAGATTCACCTCGCCCCCCACGTTGAGCGTGTTCCGCTGGTCGTGGTCAAGGGGAGAGAGTCCCGGCGAAAACATAAAGTTCGTCAGGCCGCCGGTGATCGTACCGCTTCCCTCGGCGATTTGATTGGAGTACGCCAAATGAATCTGTCCACGGTTGGACGCGAATCGCGGCGAGCGCAGGGTGAGTTCCCAACCGCGAATCAATGCCTGGGAGACAGTGATCGGAAAGTAGATACTCGAGTCCCCGATGTTGTTATGGTCGAGGAAATTCGTGACGTTCGTCCTGAAGTTATCCGCGTCCACGACCCACCCGCGATAAGGAATCGTTACGCCGAACTGGTATTCCCTGTCGCGTTCTCCGTGGAGCGGTACGAATCCCAGGTTTTGCCCCATCGCAAAATTAATCAGTGGCGGACCGGAAACCGTCTCGATGGGTGGCGCCTGATAGTAATAGCCGTAGAATCCGCGAAAGGTCCAGTGCAAGCGAGGCACTGTAACGGTCGCGCCGAATCGCGGGTTGATTGCCGACTCGGAAATCGGCGGCGTGGCGGCTGTGGCAGGAAATCCTCCTTCCGAAAACCATGTCGGACGCATGCCAGCTGAAAGCGTCAACCAAGGAAATGGCTTAAATTTATCGTCGATGTAGAAGGCTTCCAGATGCGCGTTGGGCTGCTCCGGATCGGCTATTGGCAGGTTGCCGCTGCCATCATTGAAGATCGCGCCAAAAAATTGATGGTCGCCCTGGTAAAAGCCCAGGAATCCGGCCTGCACGTCGTTATATTTGTAGTTGGCGGCGAAACTTGCCTGGCCACCTGCATAGGCCGAGCTGCGGTTTTCCGTAGTGGCAACGGGGGTATCCGCGGGCGATCCGCTGAAGTCGCCTCTGTTGTAGTGGTAGAAAGGCGAAACAGTCAGCAGAAGATGCGAATTGAATGTGTGGACCCATGTGAACAAAACTCCTGCGTCGGTCTCGTGTTCGCCGTCGCGAAGCCCGATGGTGGGAAACTGTCCATTCACCGGATTGTTTTCGATGTCATTGGGAAATGGATCGTACGGAACTTGAAAATAGTCCTGCCGAACTGAAGTCACAAGACGAAGCTGGTTCGAGGAATCGATGTTATACGTGAACGACCCGAAACCACCGATTCCATTCACGGCATCGTGCACCACCTGGGGAACGGGAGGCTGCAAGCCAAGATTGCTGCGGTTTCCGTTTACGCTTAGATAGTACGCGAAACGTTCTGTATGGCTGCCGCAGCTCAACGCGTCATTGGATTGATAGAAAGTTCCGAAGCTCAGTGACATTTCGCACTCATTGTTTCGCTCAAAGCCGCTCCGGGGCACGACATTGAACACGCCGTAAGTGCGGTCTCCGAATTCCGCTCCGTAACTGCCGCGATTTACTTCCACAAATTCCATGTCTTTCGGGTCGAATTGCGGCCCTACATTTTGCGCAATGGCTGTGTTGATGACGGGAATGCCGTCCAGCAACCATGTGGTCTGATGACCGCCGCGGATATGGAGCATGTCGTGCGTGATATAGGAACCCGGAACGTAATCTGTGATCATTGCCAAACTGTTCGAGCGGTCCGCTCCCGGTGTCCGTGCAATGTCAGTGCTGTCCACAAGCGTGATGGGGGTAGCGCTATCGGTGGGGAGAGCCGCCGTCGCGGCGGTCACATTGATTTTCTCGTTCGCCGAACCCACATGAAGTTGAACGTGCACGACTGGCACGGTTCCCGAAACAACAGTAATGTCCTGCTGCGCGCCCGCGAATTTAGGGCTCGATACGGTCACCGAATAGTCGCCCAGCGGTACGCCATTAAACTGGAACTCGCCGTTCTCGTCCGTGGTGGTGGTCTTCTCCCAGTCGGATAGTTTCGCTTTCAGCTTAACCGTCGCGCCTGGAATCGGAAGATGCTGCGAATCGTGCACCACGCCGCGGACCGCTCCATAAATATTCGCGTGGAGCGCCGCGGCGCAGCAAAAGATCAAAGAAACGGCAATAAATGGCCTGATACGCATATGAATTTCGCTCTCCTTTTTCCTGTGAGAATGGATTTATTCCCGAGGGACACGTCCCCCGGTTCAATCTTTTCTTGTGGAACGATTCAGGAGAGAGAAGTTCGAGGAGGGGGTGCGTCAGGAACGGCAGTAATATTTGGTACAAATTGCGAAGCCAGGCCCACAAATGGCGAAACGGACTCAGCGAAAACTACTCTCGTTGGCGCCGGCAACACGTAATACCCGATCCCGATCGCAGTGTCATGGGATGTGCTGCACGCACAAGCCCGGCAGCAAGACATCGGCTCGGATTTCTGATCGTGCATCGGGCAATCCGGCATCGCGTCGTCTGAGGTCTGCGATTTCGCCTCGGCCCGTTGCCGCGGACACATGCCGTGAGCGCAGCAATCCGGCAGGTCCGCAGGGAAAATCGCGGCGGCCAGCGGGACAGCGTAGATTCCCGCCAAGGCGGCCAGTACGACGAAAGTGTTGAATCGGCGAAGCACGATTGTTCTACTGGATCCTTTAACCGACATCCAATCCAGCGACCGCAATTCTACTCCCATGGAGAATTTCTGGCAAAATTTGAGGCAACCAATTGGCCCAATTTTCGAGGCGCGCTTGACTTTTGCCACTCCGGGCCGCTATACAAACAGACATGGCACAATCGTATTTAATCTTTGATTTTGGCACCAACGAAGACTCGGTCAAGCAGGCCCGTCTCCGTCTGGATGGTTGGCGGCAAGCTTTCCATCTGACCAAGAAACTGGAGTACAACGTCGAGCGAAAGGCTGGAGAAAAGCCCAAAGACCCCGAGAAGATTCGATTCGTGGTGCGGCTTGTTTTTTCGGACCACGAAAAGCTCTCTCACCAACGCTGGCTCGACCGCATACCCATAGAACCGCCCTTTAAAGATGTGGAGGCTAAGATCGCGCGTCAAGGGGAGTCTGATTTCGCCGCGGCCGCCGAGCTTTTTGATTCGTTGGACACGGCGGCGCGGGTGAATGACGGCTCCGGCCGCACCCGCTGACCACGGGTTGCGCGCCGGTTGCAACTGCACCTGAAATTGGCCCCGGTATTTCCGTCAAATTCGCTATAATCCTTGGGCTGGGTTGTCCATTCCGTTGGAGAGTAAAGTAGAATCCATGCCCACGCAGACGCGGTCCAAGCCGGCCAAATCGAGCGCCGCTCCCATGAAATCCAGCGCGCCCAAAATTCCGCACGCCAAGGTGGACTCCGCCAAATACTTGGGGCTCAGCCACCAGCAGCTCATTCAGATGTATCGCACCATGCTGCTTTCGCGCCGGCTCGACGACCGCGAAATCCAGCTCAAGCGCCTGAACAAAATCTTTTTCCAAATTAGCGGGGCGGGGCATGAGGCCGTTTTAGTGGCCGCGGGACAATTGCTGAAGCCCACGCACGACTGGTTTTGCGCCTACTACCGCGATCGCGCGCTTTGCCTCTCCTTAGGAATGACTCCTTACGAAATGTTTCTCGAAGCCTTCGGCGCAAAGGACGACCCCAGCTCCGGCGGGCGCCAGATGCCCTCGCACTGGGGCCATCCCAAACTCAACATTGTCAGCCGGTCTTCGCCCACGGGGACGCAGTTCCTGCACGCCGTAGGAATCGCGGAAGCGTCGTTTTATTACAACCAGCACCCCAAAGCGCTGGAACAGGCCCGTCGAGCGCCCCTGGGCGAATCGGTGAGTTACATGGGCGACGAAATTGTTTACGTTTCCGGGGGCGATGGAGCCACTAGCGAAGGCGAATTCTTTGAATCGCTCAACACTGCTTGTCAGGAAAAACTTCCCGTTCTTTATTTGATTGAAGACAACGGTTTCGCCATTTCCGTGCCGGTCGAGGTGCAAACCGCCGGAGGCAGCATCTCGAAACTGGTGTCCAATTATCCTGGTTTGCTGGTGCAAGAATGCGACGGCACGGATGTGCTCGAAAGCTACTCGGTGATGAAGCGCGCCGTGGAGTATTGCCGTGCGCGTAAAGGCCCCGCGCTGGTCCATGCGCACGTTATTCGTCCCTATTCGCACTCGCTCTCGGATGACGAGAAACTTTATAAAACCGCGGACGAGCGCACGGAAGAAGATCGCCGCGACCCGCTGCCGAAATTCAGGAATTTCCTGTTGCACGAAGAAATCCTGACCAAGAAAGATTTGGAATCCCTGAACGCCGAAGTGCAGGGCGAAGTACGCGACGCGGCCGACAAAGCCTCTGAGGCTGAGCTGCCTGCCGTGGACTCCATCCTCAAGTGGGTCACTTCGCCCGATGTGGATTCCACCTCGGCCGCCCTTGAATCCACTCCTCAATTTTCCGGCGAGCCGAAGACCATGGTGGAAACCGTTGCGGCCACTTTGAATTCGGAAATGGCGCGTGACGAGCGCATCGTAATTTTCGGCGAAGATGTTGCCGACGTCAGCCGCGAAGAACATATCAATCAAGTAAAGGGAAAGGGCGGCGTTTTCAAAGCTACTTCGGGTCTGCAACGCGCCTACGGAAGTTCGCGGGTGTTCAATTCGCCGCTGGCGGAGGCAAATATTATAGGACGCGCCATCGGCATGGCCCTACGCGGGCTCAAGCCCGTGGTGGAAATTCAGTTCTTCGATTACATCTGGCCGGCGATGATGCAGATTCGCAATGAGCTGGCCCTGATGCGCTGGCGCTCGGCGGGAGGTTTTAAGTCTCCGGTCGTGATTCGCGTGCCCATCGGCGGCTACCTGACCGGCGGCGCGATCTATCACAGCCAGTGCGGCGAAAGCATATTTACGCATACGCCCGGTCTGCGCGTGGTGATGCCCTCAACGTCGCTCGATGTCGCCGGACTGCTTCGCACGGCGATTCGCGGCGATGATCCCGTGATGTTCCTGGAGCACAAGCATCTCTATCGACAACCGTACAATCGCTCGGCCGATCCCGGGCCGGACTTCACGATTCCGTTCGGCAAGGCGCAGGTCATGCGCGAAGGGAATGAAGTCTCCATCATCACCTATGGCGCGCTGGTGCATCGTGCGGAAGTTGCTGCAGCGCAATTCGAGCGTGAGGGCGTTTCGGTGGAGGTCATCGATCTCCGCTCGCTCCTCCCCTACGATTGGGAGGCCATTGCGGCGAGCGTAAAGAAAACCAACCGTGTCATCGTGGCCTACGAAGATACGCTTTCCTGGGGCTACGGCGCGGAAATTGCCGCGCGCATCGCCGACGAGCTATTCGCCGACCTGGATGCCCCGGTGCGCCGCGTGGCGGCCATGGACACCTTCTGCGCCTATCAGCCCGAACTCGAAGACGAAATACTTCCGCAAACTGAGGACATTGCCGCGACCATCCGCGACATCTTGGCCTATTAGATTATCTTTCGCCTGTGGGCCGATTTCTCTCAAGCGGTCTCGTGTGCGCTCAAGTAAAGCGAAGAGTTGGACTATTCCCTGCGTAGGGCAACGATGGGATCGACGCGGGTTGCACGCCAGGCGGGAATCCAGCAGGCGAAAAGAGCGACGGCAATTAACAGTATCGCCACGGCGGATAAAATGAAGGGATCGGTGGGCGTCACACCATAAAGCTGCGCGCGGATCAAGCCGGTAATGCCGAACGATGCCACCAGGCCCAACGCAACACCCGCCATTGCGAGCCTCAACCCTTGCCCCAATACCATGCGGAGCACATCGCCGCGGTCCGCGCCCAGCGCCATGCGCACCCCGATCTCGCTGGTTCGCTGTTCCACATCGTAGGTTGTCACGCCGTAGAGGCCCACAGCGCCCAGCACCAGCCCGATGGCTCCAAAGAGCCAGGTCAGGGTTGCCATCATGTTCTGTTGGGCTAAATTGGCGTGAATGACTTCGGAATACGACCGAACGCCGTCCATCAAGAGGTTCGGTTCGGCACTTGCCAGCGTCCCCTTCACCAGTACGCCGAGGTCCGGCGGATTTCCGGGAGCCCAGATCACGATGTTGTACAGGTAATGAGACGACACTTCACGCTCTTCCATTTCTGGGTCATCGAAGTGCGTGCTCTGCGCCTCCGGGAGGAAGTACATGGGCTCCGGGCCATCCGCAAAGTTCACGTCGGAGGCGACACCAACGATCTCATACATTCCCAGGTTTTTTTCCAGAGCAGATCCGAAGTGCTGCCCGATGGGGTTTTCGTTGCCAAAGAACCTCTTGGCGAACGCCTGGTTGATGACGGCCACCAGCTGCGTATTGGCATTGTCCACGTCGCTGATGGCCCGTCCCATCACGATCTTGTCTCCGATCGTCGTGAAAAAATTCGGAGTCACGCGGGTCCAACCGGATGAGCCATTTTCCTCGGGTCTGCCCTCAATCCGGATGCGATGCGGCCAAACCCAACCGTTCAGCGGCGCCTCAAGCACAGAGCTAACCGTACGCACACCGGGAATGGCGTGCAAATGATCCTCGATTTCGCGGAACAGTGGCACCAGTTGTTCCTGCTTGTAGTTGGAAGTTCTTGGATCGATCGAGACCAGATACCGGTCGCTGGTCTCGAATCCGAAGTTCTGGTGCTCCAGATTTCGCAGACTCTGGCCGAGCATCGCGCCCACGCTCAGCAATAAGAGCGACAGACCCGCCTGCGCTATAACCAGTGACTTCTGCGCCCAATGGCGGTTTCCTCCCACGGAGCGGTTCACTCCGCGCAGCGCTTCGAGTGGCTCGGCATGCGAGGTCATCCAGGCGGGCGCAATGCCGAAGACGACTCCGGTGATCACCGAGATTCCCAGCGCGAAGAGCAGGACCGGAGGCGAGGGTGCGGGGTTCACAGGGAGCCAGGTGTCCGTCCGAGTGACAGCAAGGTGCAGGATGAGGCTGGCGCCCGCATAGGCAATAGCAATGCCCGCGGCAGCACCGATCACACTGAGTGTAAGGCTTTCAGCCAGGGCCTTGCGCACCAGCCGCCCGCGCGACGCACCCAGAGCAGCCCGAATTGCCGTCTGAGGCCGATCTTTCAATCCCCGCGCCAACAACAGATTGGCGATGTTGGCGCAGGCCACCAACAGCACACAAAGCGCGCCCATCAGCAGCAACCACAAACTGTCTTTGTATTGCTCACGCATCAGGGAAACGCCCGCGCCGCCCGGCGTCAGATGCAGAGTCTGCTTTTCCAACAGCACTTCTTCCTGTGAGGTCATGTCCGCCTTATGGCTCGCCAACCACTGGTGCAGTTCCACCTGGAGCTGC
>DATNHU010000291.1:0-3515 GCA_035604795.1 Candidatus Limnocylindrales bacterium | reverse complement strand
CCTATTGTTGTCCATCGTTAAGTTTGACCGGTTTGAGTGGGCCATTGAAAAGGCAACAGAACTGGGAGTGAGCGCCATAGTGCCGCTGGTCGCGAAGCGCAGTGAGAGCGCGTTGGTTGCAGCGGCTGCGAAACGCGCATTGCGCTGGCAGAAAATAGTGGTCGAGTCCGCCCAACAAGCCCGGCTCTTAAAACCTCCCTTGTTGCATCCGGCGGCGCGGGCAGCAGAAGGATTCAAGAACGCGGCGAGCGGAGCCAGTGGCAGTCCTGGGCCGCGAACAATTCTGTCTGAACGCGAGGCTGCACCTCCCATTCGGAAAGTCCTGGGAAACATCCCCGTTGCGGCGGTGCGCGGTGCCGTTCTCGCCGTTGGTCCTGAGGGCGGATGGACGGATGAAGAATTTGCACTCAGCGCTTCTTGCGGTTTTGTTGAAGCTTCGCTTGGCGCTAATATTTTGCGCACGGAAACCGCCGTCGCGGCGGCACTGGCTTCTATCAATTTCGTTTTTGAATGATCCTGCCTATATCCCATCGAAATATTGGGGGAGGTGGCGGGACGTCACACTTTGCTCGCGCTCCTCGCGGGGACTTTTCGATTCACCCTGATGAAACACGGCAGACCTCCCGTGCATCTAACAAAGCGGAGTAGAACCGCGTCCATTCTCGCCTCGGACGTTGGCGTGGTTGCCTGACCGTGGTATATATAATGCTCGAAGCTGATTATGCTTGAAACTGAATCTCTCAAACCGGAGGCTATCGAACCTGCCAGAACACCCTGGGATTTTCGCGCACAATTGCGCATTTGGGCGCGCGATTTGTTGCTGGCGCTTTGCTTCACGGTGGTCATCATGGTGTTTCTCTACCAGCCCGTGAAGGTGGAAGGCACCAGTATGGCCCCGCTGATTTCGGACCAGGAGCGCGTGTTCATCAACAAGATCGTGTATCGCTTTGAGCCGATTTCGCGTTGTGATGTCGTGGTGTTCTGGTATCCGTTGGACCGCTCGAAATCGTTTATCAAGCGTGTGGTGGGGCTGCCCGGAGAAACCGTGGAGGTCCGCCAGGGAGCTGTTTATGTGAATGGCCGCGCGCTGGACGAGCCCTATCTTCTGCCGCAGTACGTGGATTCCAGCAACTACGGCCCCGTGCGTGTTCCCGCAGATCAGTTTTTCGTGATGGGCGACCATCGCGACAGCTCGAATGATTCGCGCGTGTTCGGCCCGGTCCCCGCGAGTTACATTTACGGAAAAGCAGTTTTTGCCTATTGGCCGATGGACCACTTCGGCAGTTTGTCGGTTTCCGCCGCGCCGTTGAAGTGAATCGGGGAGGATGCGCTGACACAGAAGTCCGTACAACCAGCCACACTCGCGCTTGAAGACGGAAGGATTTTCAAAGGTCGCGCCGCGGGAGCGAAAACCCGGCGGGGCGGCGAAGTCGTTTTCAATACCAGCCTGACCGGTTACCAGGAAGTTTTTACCGATCCAAGCTATGCCGGCCAGATAGTTTGTCTGACTTATCCCCACATAGGAAATGTAGGCGCGAACGCCGACGATGAGGAGTCCTCGCGTCCCTACATAGAATCGCTAATTGTGCGCGAATTTTCTGCCTTGGCGTCCAACTGGCGCTCGCAGGAATCCGTGCAGGCTTATCTCGAGCGGCACAAGATTCCGGTCATCTGGGACATAGACACGCGCGCGCTCGTGCGCCATCTGCGTTCGGCAGGCGCGTTACGTGGAATTGTGGCCACGGACGGGGCGGCGGCTGAAAAGCTTGTTGCCGAAGCTCGGGCATTGCCCACCATGGCCGGGCAGGAGCTAGCCAGCAGGGTGACCTCAGCGGAACGGTACAATTGGCGCAAGGGTTCCATCGAGCTGGCGGTTTCTCCCTGGCGTCAGGATTCAGGTGAAGCCAACGCTGAAGCGGGAATGCAGCACTGGCGCGTGGTGGCCTATGATTTTGGCATCAAGCAGAACATCCTGCGGATGCTGGTAGATCACAATTGCGACCTGACCGTAGTGCCCGCGCAAACCTCAGCCGAAGACGTCCTGGCGATGGAGCCGGACGGTGTTTTTCTTTCCAATGGTCCGGGTGATCCGGAGCCCGTGGGCTACGCCATCGAAAACATCCGGAAATTAATCGGGCCTGTTCCTGTATTCGGAATATGTCTGGGCCATCAACTTTGCGGACTGGCGTTGGGCGGAAAGACATTCAAGCTTAAGTTCGGCCACCATGGCTCCAACCATCCCGTAAAGAATTTGGTCACGCAGCAAGTGGAAATCACTGCTCAGAACCACGGATTCGCCGTTGCCCCGGACTCACTGCCCGCGAAGGACGTGGAAATCACGCATGTTAATTTGAATGACCATACTAACGAAGGTATGCGCCACCGTTCGTTGCCTCTTTTCAGCGTGCAGTATCACCCCGAGGCTTCCCCCGGGCCGCACGATTCGCACTACCTGTTTCACCAGTTCACGGAAATGATGAAAGAGACTCGCTTGACGCGGGCCTACAAGCGCGGCGCAGTGGGAGATACGGGACGGATGGTTTAAAGCGCAAATCGATCAACCCCTAGGAAAAGATGCCCAAGCGGACGGACTTACACAAAATTCTAATCATCGGCTCTGGCCCCATTGTGATTGGCCAGGCCTGCGAGTTTGATTATTCAGGGACGCAGGCCTGCAAAGCATTGAAGGCCGATGGGTATGAAACCGTATTGGTGAATTCCAATCCCGCAACCATCATGACGGATCCGGAGCTGGCGGACAGGACTTACATTGAGCCCTTGACCCGCGATTATCTGGAAAAAATTATTGCCGCGGAAAGGCCCAACGCTCTGCTTCCAACTGTCGGTGGCCAGACGGCGCTGAATCTTGCCGTGGAGCTTGCCGAGGGCGGAATCCTGGACAAGTACGGAGTCGAGTTGATTGGCGCGCCGCTTCGCGCCATCAAAGTCGCGGAGGACCGTCTGTGGTTTAAGGATGCTTGCCGCAAAGTCGGGCTGGACGTGCCCGCCTCAGCGCTGGTGAACAATGTAGCGGACGCGCTGAAGCTCGCCGACCAACTGGGTTATCCCGTAGTCATCCGGCCATCCTTCACGTTGGGCGGCACCGGGGGTTCGATCGCCTACAACCGCGAAGAATTCGCCGACCTGATTTCCCATGCGCTGGACGTCAGCCCGGTCCATGAAGCATTGGTGGAAGAATCCGTTCTCGGTTGGAAGGAATACGAACTCGAGGTCATGCGCGATTTTCGCGACAATTTTGTGGTTATCTGCACCATTGAAAACTTCGATCCCATGGGCATTCACACCGGCGATTCCATCACAGTAGCCCCGGCTCAAACGCTCACGGACAAGGAATACCAGCGGATGCGTGATGCCGCGGCAGCTATCATCCGCGAAGTCGGAGTGGAAACTGGCGGGTCGAATATTCAGTTCGCCGTTGACCCGGCCACCGGCCGCATGACCGTAATTGAAATGAACCCGCGCGTTTCCCGTAGTTCAGCTCTAGCCAGCAAGGC
>DATNHU010000290.1:0-5708 GCA_035604795.1 Candidatus Limnocylindrales bacterium | reverse complement strand
CCTGTTACGCGAAGGGCTGGATTTGCCGGAGGTATCGCTGGTCGCCATTCTGGATGCGGATAAGGAAGGATATTTGCGCAGCTCTACTGCCCTGATACAAACCATTGGCCGGTGCGCGCGGCATCTGAGCGGGAGGGCGATTCTTTACGCGGATGTAATGACCGAGTCCATGCGCAAGGCGATTGATGAGACCACGCGCAGGCGCGCGAAACAAACCGCTTTTAACATTGAAAATGGAATTACTCCAATCAGCATCAGCAAATCGGTGGATATGCAGCTGGCGGCCATTCTCGAAGCCGATTACATGACCGTGCCCACGGATGATTATGAGCTTGAGAATATTGCCACGGAAGCCCAACTTCACCAGGCCATCGAGCAAATGGAAAACCAGATGCGCGAAGCGGCGAAAAAATTTGAATTCGAGCGCGCCGCAGCGATGCGCGACCGGATAAAGGCGTTGAAGCAGCGGGACCTGGGGGAATTGTTTGCGCCGGCGCCTGTGCCAAGCCCGACGCCTGCGGCGAAGGAGCCAGAGAAGACTTAATGGCCTGATACGCAAAGTTCATAGATGTATCTCGGACACCTTGAAGGGTTAAAACTCCTCCGAGATTGGCCTATTCATGCCGGAGCTAAAGCTCCGACCTCCCAGAAACCGTGGAACGAATTTCCAGCTCAGGAAACGAGTCGGTTTTCAGGCTAGACGGATCCGCGACGCAAATCGGCGAGAGGATAGAAAGTGTCGCGCCAGACAATGCCGCCTCGCCACAGTGTAACAATCGTGGAACGTGCAATCATCCAGGCAAAAATCAAGGCGCCGATGGGGTGCGTCAGTCCATACAGAGGTGAGGACTCCGCACCATACGCTATGGTGGCGTGAACAAGGAAGGCGATGGCGACAGCGATCGCAGCAAAAACAATGGGCATGAGATCGGGCCTATTGGGACTGAACAGCGGGCTCAACGCAAACCACGCCAAAGTAATCCATGGCAGCACGCTCAACAGGAAGAGACCCAACAGCTGGATTATGACCACGCTGACGCTGTAGCCCAGGGCTGCGAAGAAATTCTTAGTGGTGCCACGGATCAAGTTGCGCAGGCCGGAGTGCCAGCGCACGCTGAGGTGATGGGCGGCGAATCCGACCTGGGACCGGAATCCGCCAAGTTTCACAAGTTTCCCGAGTTTCATGTCCTCGACAACTTCCATGGCCAGCCGGCGATGGCCGCCAATGGCCTCGAGAACGTCACGGCGAATGAGCTGGAAGGCGCCGATACCGACATAGCGTGGAGAACGCGGATTGCTGGTGCTCCAGGCCTCTGTGCCCATCGTGAAGCCCAAACCGAAAAAGGTCATCACCACGTGTTCCCAGAATCCAACCATGGTCATTCGAGTCATCAGGGAAAGATGGTCGAGTTTTTGTTGCGTGGCGACGGCCATGGCGCGGCCAAGCGTGTCGGGAGCGAAATTCACGTCTGCGTCGGTCAAAAGGATCCATGAACCGGTGGAGATCTGGAACCCGGAGTTGAGGGCGTGCGGCTTTCCAAGCCAGCCCGGCGGGAGGTTGGTGACGTGAATTACTCGGAGGCGGGGATCGCGCCGTGCGAGGTCATCGAGGATACCTGGTGTGGCGTCCGTCGAACGGTCATCCACGGCGATAACTTCGTAATCCGGATAATCAAGAGCGAGCATGGATTGAAGCGCCGCAGATAATTTTTCGGCCTCATCGCGCGCCGCGAAGATGATGGAAATTCCCGGTGAGTGATCTTTCGCCAAAGGAGTGAATTTTTCGATGCGGGGAAGGCGACTCATGCCGATTCCGGCGCGAATGGATTGAATGGTCCAGATAAACGCCGCCAGGCCAAGAGAAACAGTCAGCAAAAGGTGCAAATAGATTTTCCTCTGCGTGAATTCATCAAACAAGTTATTCTAGCATTGCCCGCAAGATGACGCGGCGCTCGCCGAGGGGACGCGCGAAATTGATTTCAGGTGCGACAACTGTTGCGATTGTGGGGGCCGGCCGCGTGGGTCGCGCATTGGGGCGCCAATTGCGGCTGGCGGGATGGCGCATCGCCGCGGTGGTCACGAGATCGGAAACCACGGCACGCAGAGCCTCGCGGTACATTGGCGCGGGCAGGCCGTACGGCAAGCTCACACGCCTGTTGCTGGCAGCAAAGGTGGTGCTGATTGCCGTGCCGGATGACTCCGTTTCCGATCTTGCGAAACGGCTTGCGCAAATGGGCGGCGAGGAATGGAGAGGCAAAGTAGTCTTGCATACCAGCGGGGCGCTCGATAGCCGGGCTCTGGCACCGCTTGGGGAGAAAGGCGCAGAGACCGGTTCAATTCATCCACTGCAGAGTTTTTCAGTGCGCGTAGCGCCGTCGCTGGAAGGCGTATGGATAGTGATGGAAGGCAGTGTTAAGGCATTAAGCATGGCTCGGCGCATGGCGAGAGATCTGGGCGGATTTCCTTTGCAGCTCCGAAGCGGCGATAAGCTGGCGTATCATGCCGCGGGAGTGTTTTCCGCCGCGCATGTGCTCACTATGATTGAGGCGGGCACTCGGATTTTCATGTCCGTTGGTTTTTCGAGGCGGCAAGCCGGGCTGGCCTTGTTGAAGCTTGCGCGGCAGGTAATGTCGAATTTCGAGCGGTTCGGGCCAGGCATTGCGTGGAGCGGCCCTGTGCCGCGTGGCGATTTCGGAACTGTCGCCGGGCACATCCGGGCACTGCGACGCTATCCACGTGAATACGGCGAGGCATATGCGGCCGTTCACCGTCTTGGAGCGCGGGTGCTTTCACGGCGGCCGGGTGCGGTGCTGGCCAAGCTAGTGCCTGCTCTGACCGGAAAAATGAAAAAGAACGCCGAAGAAGTCGACTGAACCAAACCGATTAGTTGAACGCATGCCGAATACGGAATAATTTTCGCAAAGGGGAGGAGATACTTGGCGGGATTGCATATTTCAGTGGAAAACCGGACGCTTGCGAACGGATTGCGAGTGGTCGTGTCACCGGATCATATGGCGCCGCTGGTGACAGTGGGCGTTTATTACAACATTGGATTCCGGCTGGAACCACGCGGGCGAAGCGGATTCGCGCACCTTTTCGAGCACATGATGTTTCAAGGCTCGGAGCATGCCGGGAAAATGGTGCATATCAAGCTGATCAATTCTTCCGGGGGCGTGCTCAACGGCTCGACACACTACGACCTGACAAATTATTTTGAGGCTGTCCCGTCGAACGCGCTAGAGCGCATTCTGTGGCTGGAGTCTGATCGCATGCGTGCTCTCAAAGTAGATGATGAAAATCTGCGCAATCAGCGCGACGTGGTGAAGGAAGAAGTGCGCGTGAACGTATTGAACCAGCCGTACGGCGGGTTTCCGTGGCTGGACATGCCGCCGGTTGCGTTTCGCAATTGGGCCAACGCGCACAATTTTTACGGGGATTTCGCCGACCTGGATGCTGCATCGCTGGCCGATGTGCGCGCGTTCTTTGAGACGTATTACATACCGTCGAATGCAGTGTTGCTGATTCTTGGGGACGTTGATTTTGAAGAGGGCTTTGAGCTCGCCAAGCGCTATTTTGAGGACATCCCATCGCGCCCGGCGCCTGCGCCAGCGGATGCCAGTGAGGGCCCACAAACCGAAGAGCGGCGCGGCACGGTGGAAGAAAAATTCGGGACGTTGCCTGCCATGGCGATTGGATATCGCATGCCCGCGCGGCGGACGCCCGATTGGTTTGCCGCGGCTCTGCTGGACCATGCCTTACACGGAGGACGCGCCGGACGCTTTTACCGCAAGCTGGTGCTGGAGCAGCAGCTCGCCGTGGAAGCTTCGAGCGAGACGGGCGATGTGTTCGAGTACAACGGCGTCACTCAACTGGGTACGAAGCTTATCTATAAGCCGGAAGTGACCGGAGAGCAGATGCTCGCGGCGTATGATGCGATCGTTGAAGAGGTCCGGCAAAAGGGAATTGAACCCGAAGAATTGGAAGAGGTGAAAGTGAAATTCCGATCGGATTTTTATTCGTCGTTGGAAGGCGGGCATGGTTCGAGCTTTCCCCGGTTCGGTCTGATGCACTACCTGGCTTGCTTCACGCTGTTTGACGGCGATCCGGGATTGGTGAACACGATACTCGACGGGTTCAATGCGGTCACAGCGGCGCAAGTGCATGCCTTTGCTGAAAAATATCTGAAGCCATCGCAGAGGGCCATTGTGTTCCGCGTGCCGGTGAATGACCCCGTGGCTCAGGAGGTGGCATGATGGCCACTCCGGCTCAAGATTCTGCGTACGGGACCATCCCACCGCTGGGACCTGAAAGGCCAGTGGTGTGGCCGCGGCGCGTGCGGCACAAGTTGTCCAACGGGCTTGAAATCGTATTGGTGGAATCGCACACGATTCCAAAATTTACGGCCGAGATCTATTTCCGCAGCGGGAATGCGGTGGCGCCGATCCCGGGTTTGGCGGATATGACCGCGACGGTCGCACGCACCGGGACCACGCGACGCACGAGCAGGCAAATTGAGGAGGATTTGCGCCGATGGGGCGCGGATCTCTCAACGGGTTCGGGTGCGGATACCAGCGCGATTTCCTTTTCGGGGTTGAGCGAGTTTTCAAAGCCGCTGATTGAGCTTGCGGCTGAGATTGCGCGAGAGGCCGCGTTTCCGGATGAGCAGGTTGTCCGGGAGCGCCGGCAAAAGGTAGAAGAGCTGCGGATTGCGCGTACGACGCCAGGTTTTCTGGCCGCCGAGCGTTTGCGCAAAACACTCTTTGGGGCGCACCCGTATGCGAATTTCGCGCCCACGGAAAAACAAGTCGAGGGGTATTCAAGAGAAGCGCTGATGGCGTACTACCGTGACTATTACGGTCCGGAAGGTGCGCTGTTTGTTGCCGTTGGCGAGTTTTCTCCTGAAAAACTTATCGCAGAAATCGAAAGCGCTCTGGGGGATTGGACGGGGACGCCGCCCGCAATTTCCGCGCAACCGGCACCGCATGCCGCGAAAGCGCGGAGTGTGTATCTGGTCCATGTGCCGGGAGCGGTGCAGGCCGAAATTCTGGTCGGAAATCTGGCGATTACCCGCAAGGATCCCAACTGGCTGAAGCTGGGGCTGGCCAACAACATTTACGGCGGAGCGTTTAATTCGCGGCTGGTTATGAATATCCGTGAACAGAAAGGCTACACATATAGCCCGCGAAGCGGAATGAATCCGCTGCGCCAGTATGGATTTTTCACGGTGAGCGCGGCGGTGCGTAACGATGTGGTTGCGGCGTCACTTACCGAAATATTTTATGAACTGGACCGCATGCGGTCGCTGCCTGTGGGGGATGGCGAACTGGCAGACGCGATTCAGTACATGACCGGCGTGTTTTCGCTAGGGCTGGGCACGCAAGACGGCATTGCGGGGCAACTCGGGACGGTGCTGCTGAACGAATTGCCGGACGACTACCTGGAGACATATCGTGAGCGGGTGCGGAAGCTCACCTCCGCGGATGTCCTAGAGGCCGCCCGGAAATACTTTGATTCGCCGCACGCGCAGATTGTGATTGCCGGGGACCGCGAAGCGATTGGCGGGCAGGCGGAGCTGTTTGGTGATGTGGAAGTGTTTGATGCGCAAGGGAACAGGTTATGAATCCGACGCGAAGTAAATCAGCTGAGGATTGAAGCAAAGCCCCGCAGATTGTAGCTGCTGCTACCAAAAACAAAATGCCCACGGAGAA
>DATNHU010000289.1:0-5550 GCA_035604795.1 Candidatus Limnocylindrales bacterium | reverse complement strand
TAGAGGTGAATTGCCCTTCCGCAAGCCGTTCGCCGGGTTGAAGCCGCCACCTCTAGAGGGTAAACTCGCACCGTCGCGCATGTCCGAAATGCAATTTGAGTTTCCAACAGAACATTGGAGCCGCCATTCGTGGCCGAATCCTTAGCGCATCCCCTTCAATCTCAAGCCGCCACTCACGACTCCGCCCTGGCGCGCTCCATCCCCTGGTACATCTGGGCATGCGTCATCGCCGTTTTATCCGGCGTTTTCGGTGCCGTTTGGGACATTTCCTGGCACGAAAGCATTGGCCGCGACACTTTCTGGACTCCCGCGCACATGCTCATTTATCTTTGCGGAGTCCTTGCGGGGCTCTCCTGCGGCTACCTGATCCTCTCCATTACATTTCAGAAAGACTCTCCTTTGCGCGATTCCGGCGTAACCATGTGGGGCGTCCGCGGCCCGCTCGGCGCGTTCATTTGCTCCTGGGGCGCCGCAGCCATGATCACTTCCGCGCCTTTCGACAACTGGTGGCACAACGCTTACGGCCTCGACGTGAAAATCCTCAGCCCACCGCACGTTCTGCTGGCGCTGGGAATGATGGGCATCCGCTTCGGGACTGTAATACTCATCCTCGCCGAAATGAACCGCGCCGAGGGCGCGTACCGCGCGCGGCTCGAAAAGTTGTTTCTCTTCGCATTTCTTTTCCTGATGGCCACCACGGTTGGCATGGCGCAGGAATTCACCAACCGCGTTTACATGCATGGCGCGCAGTTCTACCTGGTCATCATGATCACCGCGCCCATTTGGATTGCCACAGTCACCCGCGCTTCCAAATCTCCCTGGGCCGCAACAATCATGACTGCCATGTACACCGCGATGCACTTGGCATTCTGCTGGTTTTTGCCGCTCGCGCCTGCGCAACCGAAACTCGGCCCGGTCTATCAGACGGTCACGCATCTCGTGCCGCCCGATTTTCCGTTGCTCTTAATTGTTCCTGCGATTGTTTTTGATTTGTTGCGTCGGCGCACCTCAACTTGGAATCCATGGATCCAGGCTCCGGTCCTGGGCGCGGCATTCTTTGCCGGCTTCCTCGCCGCGCAATGGCCCTTCGCAACCTTTCTGATGTCGCCCGCGGCGCACAATGCCATTTTCGTCGCCAATAATTATCCCTATTTCGTTCCCGCCACATCACTTTGGGTGCGAAATATATTTGTTCACTCCGAACACTCCACCACCCAGTTCTGGATGACCATGTCCATTGCGCTGGCCGTGGCCGTGCTCATGACCCGCATCGGATTTTCCTTTGGCGACTGGATGCGCCGCATCCGCCGATGACCTCGCTCCGTTCACGCATTTTTAAGTTGGCTCTCCTCATCGTCGCCGTCGCGCTCCCTATCAGCGCCCACGTTGGCAGCGCCGACGTTTTCTTTGAGGGCTCCGCCGGCCCCTATCACCTCTTCGTCACCATTCGCGTTCCGCAAGTTATCCCCGGCGTCGCCGAAATTGAAGTCCGCAGCGAATCGGGCGATGTCCGCTCCATCCAAATCGTTCCTCTGCGCCTCACTGGACAGGGCTCCAATCTCGCCCCCACTCCCGACCTCACTGTGCAGTCGAAAGATGATCCCCAGTTTTTCACCGGCAATCTCTGGCTGATGGAATCCGGCGCGCTTCAAGTCCGCATCATGGCCGATGGCACGAAGGGCAAAGGGGAGATTTCGGTGCCGGTGGCATCCTTCGCACAGCGCGTTCTGCCCATGGAAAAGCCTCTCGAATGGACCCTGCTTTTTCTAATGATCTTTCTTGCCGTCGGAATCATTTCCATTGTCGGCGCAGGCGCCCGTGAAGCCAAGCTCGATCCCGGCCGCGTCCCGGGCCCGCCCAACAGTCGCCACGCAAGAATTATCATGGCCGCCACGGCCGTCGCTGTAATCACCGCGCTGTTCCTTGGACGATCCTGGTGGGGCTCGGTTGACCTTGACTATCAGCGCAACGTCAACCATTACAAGCCTCCCCAGGCGGAAACTTCGCTCGAAAACGGCAATCGCCTGATCCTTCGCGTTTCGGGACTCGATACCACCTGGAACGGCCGCATCGATCTCTCTAAGCTCATCCTCGACCACGAGCACCTGATGCATCTATTCCTGATCGGCATGCCGGGCATGGATCGCATGTGGCATCTGCATCCAAATCCAACTCCAGACGGCGCATTTGCAGAAAATCTGCCCAACATGCCCGCGGGCCGCTACCAGCTTTACGCCGATATCGTCGATCGCCGCGGTTTCCCCTGGACTCTCGTTGCGGAAGTTGATCTGCCGCAAATCTCAGATGGGGTGCCGCTTTCTGGCGATGACTCCTCTTGGTCCGGCGCGCCACTCGCATCCGCAGCAGGGAATCAAACCGTAGCTGCCCTCGCCGATGGGGGACGCATCGTATGGAATGTTCCGCCCGGCCCGCTGCAATCAAACGTCGCCATGGACTTCAAGTTCACCGTAGAAGATCAATCCGGCAAGCCCGCGCAAGATGTGCAAACTTATATGGGCATGGCCGGACACGCCGAGTTTGTCCGAAGCGACTTCACCGTTTTCGCGCATGTGCATCCCGCAGGCTCCGTCTCGATGGCCGCGCTCGATCTCGCCCAAGCCAGCCTCCCAGGAGCCACATCTTCCCCGCAAGATTCAAATCCGGAAGGAATGGCGATGTCCATGCCTATGCCAAACTCCTCCGCCTCAATTCCCCCCGAAGTCGGTTTCCCCTACGGTTTTCCCCAACCCGGTGATTACCGTATTTTCGTCCAGGTCAAACGCGCTGGCCGCGTCCAAACCGCCGTCTTCGACGCCCACGTTCAATAGGCCACGCGCGACTCCGGCCGCATTTGTCTTTCTCCAAAAAGTTGCGTCAATCCACCTCTCATGGAAGAATGCGCCCCATGCCAAAACTAAATTTGCGCCAATGGTTGCCGCTATTCGTGATTTCATTTTTCCTCGCCGCGCCCGCCCTCGCGCAATCCACCCGCCCGCAGGCGGAAAAAGACCTCGCCCGCTCCATCTACAAGGAATTCATCGAAATCAATTCCGGATTCACCACCGGCCCCACCACTCCGGTCGCCGAAGCCGCCGCCGCGCGTTTGCGCGCCGCGGGATTTCCTGACTCCGACATTTTTCTCGACGGCGCGAATCCCCGTAAGCGAAATCTCGTCGTCCGCTATCATGGCACCGGCGCGCACAAGCCTCTTCTCCTTCTCGCCCACATTGACGTCGTCGAAGCCCTCCGCGCCGATTGGACCATGGACCCCTTCATCCTCAATGAGAAGGACGGCTACTTTTACGGCCGCGGCACTGGCGACGATAAGGCTCAGGCCGCCGTCTGGATCGCCAACTTAATTCAATATAAGAAGGAAGGCTTCAAGCCCGACCGAGACATCATCGTCGCGCTGACCGCTGACGAGGAAGGCGGCGGCCCCTTCAACGGAGTCGATTGGCTCCTAAAGAATCACCGCGATTTAATCGGCGCTGAATTTGCCCTGAATGAGGGCGGCTGGGGCGAAATCTCCAAGGGCAAGAAAATCTCAAACGATGTTCAAGTCAGCGAAAAGTACGTCATCAATTTCCGTCTCGAAGTTCACAACAAGGGCGGCCACAGCTCGCTCCCCGTTCCCGACAACGCCATCTACCATCTTGCGGGCACGCTCGATCGCCTTTCAAAATTTGGCTTCCCGATGAGGACCGATGAGGTCACCGCCGCTTATTTCCGCCAAATGGCCAGCATCGAGCACAACGACGATCTCGCGAAAGCCGCCGACGGATCGCAGGAAGCCATGCAGCGCGTCGCTTCGTCCTCGGCCTTGTATAACGCTTCGCTGCGCACCACTTGCGTGGCCACGCAGCTCGAAGGCGGCCACGCCGTCAACGCGTTGCCCCAATTGGCCGCGGCCACAGTGAATTGCCGCGTGCTTCCCTCCGACTCCATTGAGTACGTGCAGTCCACCTTGCAAAAGGTTTTCGCCGACGATCAGGTCTCCGTGAAGATCACCAACGAAGCATCCAAAGGCCCTGCCTCTCCCATGCGCCCCGATGTGCTGAATGCCGTCTCCGCCATCACAAATAGGATCTGGCCCGGTGTCCCCACTTTGCCCATCATGGTCACAGGCGCCACCGACGGACGCTTTCTCCGCATCGTCGGCATTCCTTGTTATGGCGTTCAGGGATTTTTCTTCGACCGCGACGACATCCGCTTCCACGGCCGCGACGAGCGCATGGGCGTCGACGCCTTCTACGAGGGCCAAGCCTTCCTCTACGACCTGGTCAAAACTCTGTCGTCCAATTAGCGGCAGCCAGTTTTCTTACCCGCTTACAATTCTCCGTGCAACCTCTGTGGAACTCAGCGCCCTCTGCGTTAAATCTCTCATGTTTTAGTTCCTGTCCCCATACTTTCACGCGTCATTCCTCTCTCACTTCCTCCCCCCAACCCTGTAAATCAAATACGTCTCCATCTCCTTCGACGAATTCTTCATCTCGATATCAAAACTCTCCATCTGCCCGTTGAAATAGTTGTAGCTCCAGACCGCCGGGACCGCCACCAGCAATCCCAACGCAGTAGTAATCAGCGCCTCCGAAATCCCGCGCGCCACTCCCGAAAGCGCCGAGACCTCGTGACTGATCTGGAACATGAAAACATGTACGATTCCAATCACCGTTCCAAACAACCCCACAAACGGCGCGGTGGACCCAATCGTCGCCAGCCCGCTCAACCCCTTCTTCAGTTCCTGATGGACTACCATTGTCGCGCGCTCCAGCCCGCTCTTGGCCGACTCCACCATGTCCGCGGTCGAATCGAAAAACGACGCCGATTGGAATCCCTCCAGCCCCGCGCTCACGATTTTGGCAATGTGGCTCTTGTTGTTGCGTCCGGCAATCGAGATCGCTTCACCAAGTCGCCCCTCGCCCAGCGGCGCCACCACCTGCTCAATAAACAAACGCGTCTGCATCCGGGCCGCTCGGTACATCAAAATTCGGTTGAATGTGATGGTGAACGAAATGGCTGACATCAGAAGAAGCAGAGCAATCACGCCCTCGGCAGTACCACTCATCGTACGAAGCATTTCAATCAGGTTCCAGTGCATGTCTCCTCCTCTTTGCATTGCGTTCAGACACACCCGTATCCGCAGCACACAAACTCGCATTTCATATATTTCTGATAATCGTTCTCTCTGAGGTTAACGATGTCATCCTGACGGCATCCGATCAGGATGCCGGAAGGATCTGTGGCCGTCACGTCTCAGGCGGCCGTCTATTCAAACTGACTTTCCACCGACGACGTCGTCCCGAACCCGGTCGCACGCTCTTGGCGACCGGCGTGAGGGATCTGCTTCCTCCTTCACTAAATCCAGCTCCTCACAAAATCGCATTGACAACTCTCTGAAGTCTGAGCCCCTTGGTCGCGAAGTAGGCAGTGGCACAGTCATTCCTGCTTGTCCTGAGCAACGAAGGGGCTGTGCGGTTGTGTCGCCCACTCATGTTGAAGCATTCGCGCATCGCCTACCAGCATAGACACCAAGTGAAGTTCTTTGTGCCG
>DATNHU010000288.1:0-2449 GCA_035604795.1 Candidatus Limnocylindrales bacterium | reverse complement strand
TTGTGCCGGTGATGCCGATGAGCTTCATCGCGGTCGCCGGATGATGAAAATAGTTTGTCGAGGCGATCGAGAGAGCCTTGCGCGGTTCCGGGACTTGAATCCAACCGACATTGTCCGGAATTGTACTTGGCTCAATCAATGAACCGGCGCGCGAGAAGAGCTGTTGCCATTCCGCTGACGGCGCGGAGGTATTCAGGCGCGGCAATTCGCTTACAATCACTGTCGCGCCGCGGTCAATTGCGTCCGTAATGAAAAGATTCCCATCGGTCGATTCGCCGCGAATGGCAAAGAAGGCCGAGCCCGGCGTAACTTTGCGACTATTGTAGGCGATGCCGTCCACTTCCCGCGCGGCAAGTTCGCCAGTCACCGACGGCGATTGCGTCGTGGAAACTCCCGCAAGAAGATCTGAGATCTTCATTCCCCCCTTATTAAATATAGCGTCCGAGGAATTCGCGCTCAAATTTGGTTCGGCATGTGTCTTAGCAGCCATGGTCAATTTTTCCGTTCCCCCGCGGGAGTGGTCCGCAAAGGTGGCGCCTGCCGGCCAAACCGCACCGTGACCCTACTACCGCGGCGGACAGTGGTACCGGCTTCCGGCACCTCTTCAAGAGCAACCCCAGTACCAATCAGCACGGGAGAGATTCCGAGGCGCGCACACTGTTGAGAAACTTCGCGTACGGTTAATCCCGCAAGCGGAGGAACCGTGACCACCTCTCCGTCGGCAAGGGCAAGCGTCGGAGGTCGTGTTTGCGCAATGTCCTGTTGCTGCGGAGGGGACACAATGTCAGCGGGCGCAGTGGCCGATTCAAACTGTCCCGGATCGAAATCGCTCGAATCAGCTTCCAACGCGGTACTCTTGGGTTGATAACTGGCGCGCTTGAGCCCCGGATTGACCGGCTCATCTTGCGGCACATTCAAATAAGCGAGCACCTGTTCAGCCACGCGCTTGAAAACCGGTGCGGATACGTCTCCACCTTCATGTAGGCCGACAGGTGAATCCAATGTCACCAGTATAGTCACCGCCGGGTTATTGATGGGCGAAAAGCCAACAAATGAAGCAATAAACTGTGTAGGAGAATAGCGGCCCGTTGAAGGGTCAATTTTCTGAGCTGTCCCCGTTTTTCCCGCGGCAGTGTAACCCTCCAGTCGCGCGGCAGGGGCAGTGCCTTCGAGCACTACCCCCTCCAGCATCGAGCGCAAAGTGGCGGCGGTGGTGGGTTGGATTACGCGTCGAGAATCCACCTGCTCGGTTGAAATGAGTTCGTCGTTCTTTCCATAACCTCGCAAAACATGAGGACGTACCCAGACTCCTCCATTGGCGATGGAGTTCATGGCGGAAATTAACTGAATCGCTGTTACGCCAACTTCCTGGCCCATGGAAATGGAGGCGGGCGAAACAACGGTCCAGTGGTCCAGCGGCCGCAGGAGCCCGCGGCTTTCGCCGGGCAGATCAATTCCTGTGGGCGCTCCAAAGCCGAAGCCCCGAATGTAGTCATAGAGCTTTGGGGCGCCGAGCCGCAATCCTAATTTGATGGCCCCAACGTCACTCGATTTGGCCAAAATTTGCGAAACAGTTAGAAGACCGAATGGTTTGTGATCCCGGATGCGGTGCCCTTCCACGTAGATTGCGCCCATCTGGCAATCCACGACTTCATCGGGCGTAGTGATCCCTTCCTCGAGAGCGGCGGCCAGCGTCACGATTTTGAAAACGGAACCCGGCTCATAAAGGGCGGCTACGGCGCGGTTCATGCGGGCGTCTGATGCGGCATCCCCTCTTGCGTTGGGATCGAAGGTTGGAGTGTTGGCCATGGCCAGGATCTCACCTGAGCTAGAGTCTTCAACGAGGATCGTGCCGGCAATCGAATGCGTGTCGCGGATCGCCTGCGACAACTCCTTTTCCGCAATGTACTGGATGTTTTGATCCAGCGTGAGGACAACATTGGACCCGGCTTCCGCGCCCTTTTCTGAACTATCAAACCAGCGCCGATGCGCATCCGCGAGCACCATCATGCGCCCGGGGCGCCCCCGAATCTGTGAATCGAGCGAATACTCGATGCCACCCAATCCCTTCTCATCAATATCCACGTAACCGAGAACGTGGGAGGCGAGCTGGTGCTTCGGGTAAAACCGTTGCCGCTCCTTGACCGGGTAGATGCCATGCAGATTCATCTCTTTAATGCGCTCCGCTTTTTCAGGAGGGAGTTTGCGCGCCAGCCAGACAAAATTGGCTGAACCAGCCAGCTTGGTGGAAATGTCATCGGGAGTTGTATCCAGGACACGGGAGAGCAAGCGGGCGACCATGTCGTGGTCCGTAATTTCTGAAGGGACTGCGAAGAAGGAGTCCACGGAAACGCTCATGGCCAGCTCATGCATGTTTCGGTCGTAAAGAATTCCACGGTGTGGACTGATTTCTACGATGCGATGCTGTTGGCGTTCGGCGCGATTTAGG
>DATNHU010000287.1:0-6083 GCA_035604795.1 Candidatus Limnocylindrales bacterium | reverse complement strand
AACGTTGGAGCTTGTGATCGCGCCCAGTTCCACCATGCGCATCAGCGCCGCGCGTTGCTCGTTAGAAAGCCGGCTTTCCAGTTGAAACATGTAATCAGGCATCTGACTTACCGTCCTTCAGGGCTCATTGCGTTTTGATGTTCTCTCGTCTATCGCGCGCATCCCGCCCGTCAATTTGAGTTTTTGATTCGATCCCTGTCCCTGGATGTGATTTCAACAAGCGCCTTCTTGCACTGACGACGTAATCCCCTCAAGCCCGCGGATGATGAGCTTTGTAGACCTTTTTTAAGTGATCCTCAAGTACATGGGTATAAATCTGAGTGGTGGATATGTCCGCGTGCCCCAGCATTAATTGCACTGACCTCAAGTCAGCGCCGCGCTCCAGGAGGTGGGTCGCGAAACTATGCCTTAGTTTATGGGGCGTAAGCTTCTTGCGCAGACCCGCGGCGCGGCCGTAAGCCGCGAGAATCTTCCAGACTCCGACCCGGCTCAGATGACCGCCCTGGCGGTTTATGAAAATCCCTGACGTGGGCGCGGCGCGTTTGCGGCTCTTCATCAGCAGCGGGCGCGATTCTTTCACGTATCTTTCCACCGATTCAATCGCTTTGCGCCCGATGGGCACCAGCCTCTCCTTGTTTCCCTTGCCCGTACAGCGGATGCAGCCCATGTGAAAATCAATATCCCCGACGCGCAAGCCGACAAGCTCGGATACACGCAGCCCGCAGGAATAAAGGACGTCCAGGATGGCGCGGTCGCGCAGACCCAGCTGTGTACGCACATCGGGCAGCGACAGGAGATGTTCGATTTCCTCCACGGAAAGGTAGGTCGGCAGGCTCTGACGGATTTTGGGGGACTCCAGGTTGATGGTCGGGTCATTTTCAGCGATCCCGTCGGTAACCAGAAAACGGAAGAAATTCCGGACCGTAACGAGATGGCGGGCGACGGAGCGGCTGTCGAGCCCGCTGCGATAAAGGCTGGCCAGGAAATCGACAACGTTATCCCGCGAAACATCGGTGACCGAAATACGGTTCTTGGTCAAGTATTTGGTGAATTTGGAGATGTCGCTTCCATAGGCTTCCTGAGTATTTTCGGATAGCCCGCGTTCGACTCGGACATAATTAAGAAACGACGTGGCAGCTGCGTCCACTTGCATCAGATTGCTCCAGCTGGGGCATTCGCCGCGGCTTGGCGGTGAAATAGAATTTCGTACACTTCCCTAAGCTCCGGTGACCTGAAAACCCAAGTCAAGAACAGATAAGCGGCGCAGGCTCCTCCAATGGTCGCCGCGAGGAGAGAGGCGTCCGCCGCCAAGCTGAGGTGTGCCCCTAAATGAGCATATTGCAGGGCCAGCACGCAAATCGCTCCCATCAAAGCTGCCGCGGTTAGGGCTTTTGCGCTGGAAGCAAGGATTTCCCGACCGCCAAAGCGGCCGTATCGCCCGCGAAATACCATGAACAAGACAACGCAATTTACGTAAGCTGAAATCGCCGTGGCCAAAGCGGGGCCGCCGTTTTGCAGCTGCGGAAAAAAGAGAATCAGAAAGAAAGTGTTCAGGGCGATGTTCAGCAGCAGAACTCCCGCAGCGGTCCAGACCGGCGTCTTGGTATCCCGGGTGGAATAAAACGCCTGTACGATGAGCTTGATTGCAGAGATAGCCGGAAGGCCCAGAGCGTAAAAAGCCAAAGCCCACGCCGTGAGACGAGTGGACTCGGCTACGAACTGGCCGTGCTGAAAGAGCACCCGGATGATGGGCTGACGGAGCAGGATGATACCCATGGTGGCTGGAATGGTGACAAAGGAGACGATGCGTATGGAGAAGGCAAGCGTCTTCTTTACGGCGTCGTAATCCAAAAGCTTCGCCTGACGCGCCATCATGGGCATGATCGCCGTTGCTACGGCTACGGCAAAGCTGCCCAATACCAGTTGCATAATCCTGTCCGCATAATAAAGTGAGGTCACACTTCCGCTGGGCATGCGTTGGGAAGTAAGAAAGACCGTGTCCACGTAAAGATTGAGCTGGGCCACGCCCAGGCCGAAGACTCCGGGGATCATGAGCGCGCCCACTCTGCGAATTCCCGGATGGTTGAAGGAAACGCCAAATTTGAAGGTCATTCCGCGACGGATCAGTTGTGGGAGCTGCACCAGGAATTGCAGCATTCCGCCCACGACTACTCCCACGGCTAGCGCAATGGAAGGCGAGTCGAAGCGCTTCCAAACCAGCGCGATGGAAAATAGAATTATGGCCAAATTGGAGATAGCCGGTGTTAACGCAGGAAGCGCGAAAACGTGGTAAGTGTTGAGGATGGCCATGCACAGCGCCGAAAGACCGATGAAGAAAATAAACGGG
This sequence comes from Candidatus Limnocylindrales bacterium, assembly GCA_035604795.1. Lineage (GTDB taxonomy): Bacteria > Acidobacteriota > Terriglobia > Acidiferrales > UBA7541 > DASTCZ01. The sequence continues at coordinate 3,736 of DATNHU010000287.1, read as the reverse complement.
AACATGATTCGAGTCAGCGGGATGGCCAGGTTCCACGCAGAAGGGTTGTTTCCCATTAATGTGAAAAGGTGGATCACCTGCCGGGCGAAAATCATTCCCAGCGCGGTTATGACTGCCAGGATGACGGCGAGCGTCCAGAACAATCGGTTGGCGAAATCCCAGATTTCCTCCCGCGACTTTTCGTGTTGATACGACATGAATACCGGAATGAAGGAAGCGGAGAGCGAGCCTTCGGCGACCAACCGGCGCAACAAGTTGGGGATCCGAAACGCCAGGAAATATGAGTCCGATATTGTTGACGTCCCTAAAAGCAGCGCCACCCTCTGGTCCCGGATGTAGCCCAGCAGACGGCTGGCGAAGGTGGCCAACGTGATGATTGAGGTGGACTTTAGGATTTGCTTTTTTTCGGTCAATCGTGGCGGGCTCCCGTCTGTAAGCCCCTTATAATCAATCAGTTAAAACGGTTACGGGGCTTAACATAACATACAACCTGCCTTAATGCAATTCCGTCTTCGTCTTGACACTTCGCCAAGGGAACCAGCACACTATCTGTAGTGGGCGTGTGACGAGGGAACTCCCTGTATTTCAAAGATTTGGGGAAGGCATGAGGGTTCGACGAATCGCGATCGGATTGCTGGCAATCTTTTTCATGGAGCCAGCTCTTGCCCACAGGCAAGCTGGGGTGAGCGGGGATGAGACCCAGCTTTTGGGGCTTGTGAATCAAGAACGGGAGCGAGCGGGGATTCCCAAACTCGAATTCAATCAGCAGCTGAGTGACGCAGCGCGAAATCACACTATGCAGATGGTGGAACACGGGCAGCTTTCCCACCAATTTCCAGGGGAACCGGCTCTTATTGACCGCGTGGGCAGCACGGGATTACGGTTTGATTCATCCGGAGAAAACGTGGCCTACTCTCCCACGGTAGAAGATGCGCATCAAGACTTGATGCATTCCCCACTCCACCGCGCAAATATTCTGAATCCCGTTTACAACATTGCTGGGGTTTCGTTGATGCAACGGCGAGGGCTGGTGTACGTGACCGAGGATTTCGCTCATTCAATCCCAGGCTACACTGCAGACCAATTTCGGGAGGCGTTTACAGCAGCATTTAACAAAGCCAGGGCGGCAGAGGGCCGGCCAATGATTGCGGCTCAAGCAGATTCCCGACTGCAAAAGGCGGCGTGTTCCAATGATCCCAACTTGCGCGAATTGGTGAACCAAATGACCGGGGCAAGCGATTGGGTTGTTTTCACTTCCGCTGAGCCGGAACCGCTTCCGGCAGAAATATTGAAGGCTGCGGCAGATTCCACGTTCCGCAAAATGAGTGTGGGTGTTTGCTCCCTGCCGCGCAAGGAACACGGGTTCGCCGGCTTTCGAGTAATCACGGTGTTCTTTGTGGTGCATTAAATCCTTTTATAAAGTTATTCCGCGCCATGAAAAAACAGGCCACAACTTCAACGCTCAAGAAAGTGGTCGTGGTGCTTTCGGATCGCACGCCGTTACGGGGATACTTGAATCCATCCAAGTTGGGCAGATCCGATTCGTTTGATCTGCTGACCGAAGACGGAGAGCAGCGCGATGTGCCCCTGAAAAATGTACGCAGTGTCTATTTTGTGCGCGAATTCACAGCGAATTTCGAGCCGGAGCGAAAAGCGTTTCTGAGCCGGCCAAAATTGGATGGACTGTGGGTGTTGCTGAAGTTCCAAGACAGCGAGACGCTGGAAGGCGTGGTACCGAATGATTTACTGGCCCTGTTGGATGCGGGCGTGCACATTATGCCACCAGACCTTCATGGGGACACCGTTCGGATATTCATTCCCCGGGCAGCTCTTTCGGAGATGAAAGTGCTTGGGGTTGTGGGCATCGCAAGGAGAAAGTCCGCACCCGCGGCGCCGGCACAGCCAGGTTTATTCACGGACGGGTAGGAGAATCTTTCTTCACCGCATTTGACGTGTCGAGAGGTTTCTGGTCGGCGGGCAGCAAATCGGCCATCGCAGCATGAACGCGAGTGGCCAACTCGTCGCGCTGATCGAGAGTGTACTTGGAAGCATCAATCGGATCCCCAAATCGCACAACCACCTGGCCGGGATGAATCTTCAAAGATTTCTTGGGTGCAATGCGATGCGCTCCCGCCTGGCCCATGGGCACGATTTGAACCCCTGCCTTGATGGCCATGATGAATACGCCCTTTTTAAATGGAAGTAGCCGGCCATCGTAACTGCGGGTGCCCTCCGGGTAAGCAAGGAATGAGATGCCCTGGCGCATTCGCTGCGCGGCCAGATCCACGCTGGCCATGGCGGATTCCTTGTTAGCCCGGTCCACGGGAACAAATTTTGCAAGGCGAAAGGCCCATCCAATCAGCGGAATGGAGAAAAGTGATTTTTTGGCGAGGATGGCGATGCGTCTCGGAATGGCCGACACGGTTCCAACGGGATCGGCAAAACTGGTGTGATTGGCAAGGAAAAGGCAGACGCCCGGAGGAATTTTCTCACGACCCTCAACTTTAATGCGCATGCCCACAACGTAGGAGATGAAATAGGCCCCGGAGACTCCTGCGCGAAATAGGAAATCAGGATTGCCGGTGATCCAGGCGTGCAGCAGAAGAAAAGGCCCGGCGATCAGGGTATAAAGACTCAGGAATATTGCGACGATCGCAGTGCGGATCATGGCATTGTGAAGCATGGGCAGCCGGGTGGAAAGCGCCGCGCTTGCCCTTCAGTTGGTGGTTCCCTTCAGCAATCCTTCACGGATGCGGCGCTGCTTTTCATTGGCGCCCTTCAGTTCATCCAAGCGATACTCCTGGACCGATTGCGCGCCAAGCTTGAAGGTGATATCGAGTTCCTGACCCTGCCGGCGCAAATGGATTCTCACGGAATCGCCCGGTTTGTGTTGCTGTAACCAGCGTCCGAAACCGCGCTGGATGGGCTCACCGTTCAGAGAAATTAACACGTCATCGGAACGAATGCCCGCTTGTTGTGCGGGGCTCCCTGGCGCGACAGATGTGACGATAATAGAAGTGCCCGCAAATGAGCTGGAAGTCTCAAAACCAAAGTCGGCGCGCTGGGCGGAAGTTGGCTTCAAATCCAGTCCCGCCTTGGCCAGCACTTCCCCGAACGGAACCTCGTCAGTCCCCGCGACGTAGCGCGCGAAGAAATCCTTGAAGCTAGTGCCCGCGATACTCTCGACGGTGGTCTCGATATCAGGGCTATCGTTATAGAAGCGGCCTTTCCTGGCAAAATTGTCGTTGAGCGCACGCAGCACATCGTCAAGGCTCTTGCGATTGTCGGTGTCATCGCGGATCAAAATATCCAGGAGCAATCCAATCAGTTGGCCCTTGTTGTAGTAGGAGATGCTGTACTCCGGCCGGTTGTGCTGCGGATATTTTTCCAGCCAGGCATCCAGGCTGGATTCTTCCACGCTTTCCCAAAGACGCGCCGGGCGCGATTGGAGCTCGGTGACCTGCTGAGCGATGTCTCCGTAGAATTGTCCATGGTTCCACAGTCCCGTCCGGAGCAGAGTGTAAGCACCGTAGGTGCTGGTGACGCCTTCAGCGAACCAAAGCGCACGCGTGTACATTTCCCGGGTGTAATCAACCGGCTCGAGTGTCTGGGGACGAATGCGTTTCACGTTCCAGAGGTGGAAGAATTCGTGGGCGGCGACGTCGATCACGCCATCGACGGAACCGGCTGATATTGCAGTGGAATTGGCGTGTTCCATCCCACCGCCTCCCACATC
>DATNHU010000286.1:0-2996 GCA_035604795.1 Candidatus Limnocylindrales bacterium | reverse complement strand
CTCCTCGAACCCGGCACTCAATAAATACCAGAGATAAAAAGGATCCGGGAACTGAAAATATGTAGTGAAATTCGGAGGCATCAAACTGCCAAATCCGTGGACCCACCATTGGATCCGGTCCCGCGTGTATGCAACCAGACTTGGGATCCAATTGACTGTGACCGGTATCGTGGCTCCGACAATTCCGAATTTGACCTTTGGCGGCCGAACAAAATGTTTGAAGTCTATCCAGCGGCTTTCTCCGTCTGACCAAGCCGCCAAGCCTGCGAGGAGCGCTATGGCAAACGTACCACTGAGGATTGGAAGTCCGCCAACGAAACGGCCATTCGCAAATCTCTGCAGACCTCGGCTCACCGCGAGGTAGAAAGCCAATGCAGAGATATTTACGAGTCCCATTCCAGGGATCGACATCCAGATAAAGATCTCAATCCGATTCCATGCGGAGTCCAAATCGTGCGCCGTCGTTTGCACCCAGGGTAGCGACAATGGAAGTGATGCTAAGCCCATGGATTGGCGTGAAAGGAAAACGAGTATCAACACCATCCCAAAGACGCTCATATGCAGCGCCGGACCTAAATTCCAAAGGGTGTGAAAAAACCAGGAAGTGTTGTGACTATTTTTATACAAAACCGAACTAAATCCTGGCTCTAACTCTGAGACGAGGGCAAGGAACTGCCAGCATATCAATACGATCCCGGAGATTGCCGGGAAGCAAACGAAACCAAGAATTCTTCGGACTTGGTTTTTCCCCGGCCAGAAGCAGATGAATAGGCCTGCGCCTCCGGCGAAAACAATCGGGAATCGCGCACTTATCGAAAATTGTGACCAAGACTGGTAATTATCTGTGTCCATCGCCTGAGTCGAGATAAACGACCCAGCTCCGTGTTCGATGTTCATCGGGAAGCAGCGCAATTGCATGCAAATGAGAAGTAGCAAAGATCCGACAAGAAACAGAAGTTGGGCCGGGTCCCTGGGGATGATGGACCGCACAATAGAAAGTAATCGCTTCACCAGCATGCTCTCCAACTCAGGTGGATGATGCGCTATGTAATTACCGTAAGCTCACTTAAATCACAAGAGGAAGCGAGACGAAGATTTCGATTCAGGAGGGGTTCAACGAAGAGCTCACTTGATGAGCCAAGCGGAAGTAATCTGCCAAATCCCCAGCACAACAAGAAACAGCGCGAACACCCGCCTCATTCGCCGCGGTGAAAGCGCTTGGGCCAGCCGGCTGCCTACCAATCCTCCGAGAAAAACTCCCGGCATTATTAACAGACCCACTTTCCAGCTTACCTGCCCCGCATGCGAATAATTGAGGAACGCCAGAATGCCCACCGGCGGCACCAGCGCAACCAGGCTCGTGCCTTGCGCCAGATGCTGCTCATATCCAAACAGCAGCACCAGCAGGGGTACTAAGAGCACACCGCCGCCGACTCCGAACAATCCCGCGGCAACTCCCACTCCACAAGCCACCACCAAAATCAGAGACAACTTGACGCGGCGATCAAGCACCGGATTTTTTCTCCCCGGGCTCCGGCCGCGATTTGAACCACAGCAGCGTTGCCGCCACCAGTATGAAAATTCCAAAAGCGCCCTGCAAATCGCGCGAATTCATCTGTATTGCGATTTTGCTGCCGAAATATCCGCCGAAAAGAAATCCCAGCGCGCACATGACCCCCGCCCACAAATCCACATTCTTCTTGCGCCAATAAACCAGCAGCGCTCCCAACCCCAAAGGCGGCAATTGCAGGAACAGCGAGGTGCCCTGCGCCATGTGCTGGTCCATGGCCAGCAAATAAACCATCGCGGGGACCAGGACCACGCCGCCGCCGATGCCCATCAGCCCGACGAGCACGCCGACCGCCAGCCCCATCAGCACCACACCCGCGTACCACATTCGCGTCACGCCCCCTTCAAACAAGCTGTGGCGCAATCTTCCTTCACTTTCAACCTATGGGCAACCGCCAATCGGACCTAACCGTTCACCTCGGCCAGAGTCCAATGGTCAGGAGGCCTTCTCCTTGACATTCTACAGGTGAAACATTTAGCCTTGTCGAACGTCTAGGAGAGTAGAAATGACCACTAACCCCATCAAGTCCGACCTGCTGCAGGGCACGCTCGACCTGCTCATCCTGAAAACCCTGGCCGCGGGGCCGATGCACGGTTACGGCGTCTCCCTGCGCATCCAGGAGATATCCAGCGACGCGTTGCAGGTGCGCCAGGGCTCGCTATATCCGGCGCTGCACCGGCTGGAGCGGCGCGGATGGATCATGTCCGAGTGGGGTGACTCAGAAAATAACCGCAAGGCAAAATTTTACCGGCTCACGCGAGCAGGCAAGCGGCAACTCGGAATAGAAGAATCAAACTGGGAGCGGCTCAAAGCAGCCATCGGACAGGTGTTGAGTGCGGTTTAACTCGGAGCAGGATAGAGCGACGCGCATGGTTTCGAACAAGACAAATTCGAATGACCCGCTCTTTACACCTGATTTCTCGCTCAAGCAAAAGATTCGCTTGTGGTTAGGCGCATTGTTCCACGTGAAACAATTCGATCGCCAATTGGATTCCGAGCTGCGATTTCACGTGGAGAAGCAGACCGAGGCCGGGATTCGAGCCGGAATGAGCGGGCCAGACGCGCGGCGTGCAGCGCTGCGGGAATTCGGAAATGTCGATCTAACCAAAGAGGAATGTCGCGATGAGCGCGGAACGCGATTCCTGGAGCAGTTCTGGCAGGATGCGCGCTTTGGTCTGCGCATGCTGCGCAAGAATCCGGGTTTCGCTGCCGTCGTTGTGCTCACACTTGCTTTGGGCATCGGCGCGAACACCGCGATATTTTCTGTCGTCAACTCCGTCCTGCTCCGCCCGCTTCCTTATCCCCAGCCCTATCAATTGGTGGAACTTGAATTGAAGTTGCAACGCGGCGATTTGATTGACTCCATGACCGTTCCCCAGTTTCAATTCTTCCGCGACCACAGCAGCGTGTTCCAAAGCGTGGCGGG
>DATNHU010000285.1:0-9759 GCA_035604795.1 Candidatus Limnocylindrales bacterium | reverse complement strand
GGCGGCGCAGGTGGGAGCTGGTAAGTTTTTCGGGAGCGGAGAGCGGGAGCGATGGAAAATAAATTGGATGAGCTGGTTGAAAAACTGAAAAGCGGCGCAGCCGGAAATTTGAAGGCGGTGGTGCTGTACGGCTCGTCGGTGACGGGAGAATTCAGCGCGGGGCACTCCAAGCTGAATACGCTTTGTATTGTGACCGACGCCGCGGCCGCGAAGATCGAAGCGCTTCATGGCGCCGCGGAGTGGTGGACGCGCCAGGGGCACGTCGCGCCGCTGATTTTCACCATGGAGGAGTTGCGCCGTTCGGCCGACATGTTCGCGATCGAGCTGCTGGATATGCAAGCCAATCACAAGATGCTTTTCGGCGAGGATTTCTTTGCGGGGCTTGCCGTGCCGCAGCGCTACCATCGCCTGCAAGTGGAAAGAGAGCTGCGCACGAATTGGTTGCGGCTGCGGGAAACGCTTCTGGTCGCGCCGCGAAAAGCGGATGTGCTGCTCGACGTGATGCGCGCGGCGTTTTCGTCGTTCACAACGCTGTTTCGCCACGCGCTGATCGCGTTGGGAGAAAAGCCCGCTGCAAGTAAACGGGAAGCGATTGACCTGGTGGCGGATTTGGCAAAGGCGGATCCTGTGGGCTTTCATGTAATCCTGAATTTGCGCGAGGGAAAAAGGAAAGAAAAAGATATTGATGTGGAGGACACGCTGCGGCGGTATTGCGAACTGGTGGAAGCAGTGACCGATTTGGTGGACCGAAGACTGGATGCGCAGAATTGACGAAGCAGATGAAAATGAAAGGTGAAAGGCACACAGCCTGAAGGCTGTGCCATCGGAGGGATGGGATGAAGAAGTTGATGATTGTGCTGATGGTCGCAGTTCTGATCGCGCTGATTGTCGGCGGAATGTACGTCAGCCGGCGCAACCAGATGGTGACAAAGAATGAAGCGGTGAAATCGGCGTGGGCGCAGGTGGATGTGGTGCTGCAGCGGCGCGCGGACCTGATTCCCAACCTGGTGGAAACGGTGAAGGGATACGCGGCGCAAGAGCAGACGGTTTTTCATGACATCGCCGCGGCACGTTCGGCGTTGATGGGCGCGCAAACCCCTCAGGATAAAATTGCGGCGAACGGGCAACTGGATGGCGCGCTCAGCCGGTTGCTGGTGATTGTGGAGAACTATCCGACGCTGAAATCGAATGAGAATTTCCTGCAGTTGCAGGATGAATTGGCGGGGACGGAGAACCGCATCGCGGTCGAGCGCAAGCGGTATAACGATTCGATTCAGGATTACAACACGTTCATCGGACTGTTTCCGAACAGCGTGTTTGCCGGATGGGCAGGGTTCAAGCGAAACGACGCGTACTTTGCCGCGCCGGAAGCGGCGAAGGAAGCGCCAAAGGTGGCCTTCCCCGGGCCAACGCGGTGATGGGCAAGAATTAGCGACCTGGTCTTGTGTTGCGCCGGCTTCCGTGTCGGCGGTGTGCGAAGTCAACTGAGCCGGCACGGAGGCCAGCGCTACAAAGGCCGCCGTTGATCAATCAATCGGACATTTCAACAAATCAAGAAAGCTTCTAAATTCCGCCCCTTCGGCCGCCGCGGCCTGCCCCGGCGGGACGCGCAGGCGGAACGGAAATGCCCGGGACGTTGGCCTGGCGCATTTTGTCGTTCAATGCGGCCAGGTCGGACTTTTGAATGTCGTCCCACTTGGCGAGCGAGGCGGTGAGTTTGGCGTTCAAATTGTCGAAGACCGCAAAGGACTGCGCGGTCGGCGCAGCGTCGGCGCCTTCCACGGTGCCGAACAGCGCGACGAGTTGGTTCACCACGCGGATGGGAAAGTTCAGTGCGTCCTCGCCGCTGGTTGATTTGGTTTGAATCATCTCTTCTTCCACCGCGGTCATTTTCTTGTTCAACTCATCGGCGGCATCGAGAACCGGCTTATTTTCCGGAGTGGCCGCTAGCCGCGTGTGCAGCATTTCGATTTGCGTGCGCAGGCCACGGATTTGGTTTATGGCATCATGCCCGGCGCTGATGCGGGAGTTGATGCGCGTGGCAAATTCAAATTGCTTATCGAGATCGGCCTGGGGCACGGTGAGGCGCGGGTCGGTTTTCACGTCAACTTTTGCCGTGTAGGATTGTCCGCCCGCGGTGAGCTTCACTCCGTAGGTCCCGGTGGTGACCAGGACACCACCGCCGCGGCCTGCCCAATAAACCGCGCCGGGAACTTCGCTGGGCGGCTCGGTGCGCAGGTCCCACATGAAATGATTGAGGCCAAGGTTCGAAGTGGGAGGCGCAGGTGCGCCGCCTCCGCCACGACGGCCGCCACCTGCGGGCGCCGCTTCTTCGGCGGGTGGGGCTTCACCGCTGCGCGCGCCACCGCGTCCTGTGAAGGTGCGAATCACTTTGCCGGAACTGTCGGTGATTTCAATAGTGACCGGCCCTTGTGGCGCAGCCTTCAACCAGTAATCAACGGCCATGCCGCCGCGTCCTCGATAAGCAGTGATGGGTGTGAACAGGTGCGCCTCGGCGTTCATCACTTCGGTGGTCATTTCCCGGAGCGGAGTGATGTTGTCCAGAATGTAGAAGGCGCGGCCGTGCGTGGCGATGGCCAGGTCGTCATCTTTGATAGTCAGGTCATGCACGGGAGTGTTCGGCATATTCAATCGCAGGGACTTCCAGTTGGCGCCGTCGTCAAAGGAAACGTACACGCCTGATTCGGTTCCGGCGAAGAGCAGCCCCTTCCGCTTGGTGTCTTCTTTCACGGAATGAGTGAAGGCGCCGTCGGGAATTCCATTGGTAATCTTCTGCCAGCTCTTACCGAAGTCGCTGGTCTTGTAAATATAGGGACGAACGTCGTCTAGTTTCTGGCCGTCCAGGGCGACATAAGCGGAGCCGTCGGTGATCGCTGAGGGAGCAACGATGCTGACCTTGATCCATTCGGGAATGCCCTTGGGGGTGACGTTGGTCCAAGTTTTGCCGCCATCGCGCGTAAGTTGTACCAGGCCGTCGTCGGTGCCCGCCCAAATTTCGCCCTTGGTGATGGGAGATTCAGCGATGCAGAAGACCGTATCGTAATACTCGACGCTGGTGTTGTCATGGGAAAGCGAGCCGCCCGCGTCCGCTTGTTTGGTCTTGTCGTTGCGAGTCAAGTCCGGGCTGATGGCCGTCCAACTTCCGCCGCCATTGGTGGACATGAACACATATTGAGAGCCGGCGTAGAGGATGCCCGGGTCGTGCGGTGAAGCGGCAATGGGAAACGTCCATTGAAAGCGTTGCAAGACATCGGAGGCAGGAGAGCCCATAGGATTGAGCGGCCAGGGATTGACGTCCCGCTCGGTGCCCGTGGCGTGATTATATTCGGTGAGAAGACCGTCGTAAGAGCCGCCGTAAGTGATTTCGGGATTATCGCGCTTGGGAACCACCCAGCCGGATTCGCCACCGCCCACGGAGTAGAAATCGCTTCCGCCGCCACCCCGCCCGAACCCGCCGGCGCGGCTGGAAATCGCCACGGTGGAGTTGTCCTGCTGCGAGCCGTAGAGCATGTAGGGATAACGCGTGTCGGTATCCACGTGATAGAACTCGGCGGTCGGCTGATTGTCCGTGGTGGACCAGGTCCTGCCGCCATCGTGGGTGATGGTTGCGCCACCGTCGTTGCTGTTGATAATCCAATCCGAGTTGGTGGGATCAATCCACAGGCCGTGGTTATCGCCATGCGGCGCACGCATCGCGGTGAACGCGTGCCCGCCATCCGTGGAGCGAAGGATGCTGGTATTCAGCACGTAAACTTCGTCGGCATTTTTGGGGTCGGCGAAAATATGGTGGAAATACCAGGAGCGCTGGGTGAGATCGTGATCGCCGTTCATGAATTGCCAGGAATCGCCGCCGTTGTCGGAGCGATAGACGCCGCCGTGATTGGCCTCGATGATGGCATACACGCGATTGCCGTCGGCGCCCGAAACAGAAATGCCGATTCGGCCAAGAATTCCCGGCGGCAGACCGTGCCCGGTGATTTGTGTCCAGGTGGCACCGCCGTCGGCAGAGCGGTAAATCCCGCTGCCCGGGCCGCCGCTTTCAAATCCCCAGGGCCTGCGGACAAATTGATAGAGCGCGGCAAAAACGATGCGCGGGTTTTGAGGATCGATGGAGAGGTCAATGGCGCCGGTCTTATCGTCTTTGAAAAGGGATTTCGTCCAGGTCCTGCCGCCATCGGTGGATCGGAAAACGCCGCGCTCCTGATTGGGCCCAAAGGCGTGGCCCATGGCCGCGACGAGGACCACGTCCGCGTTGCGCGGATCCACGGCGATGCGCGCGATGTGCTGCGTGTCTTCGAGGCCGATGTGCGTCCAGGTTTTTCCGGCGTCAACGGACTTCCACATTCCGTCGCCATAGGAGATGTCGCCGCGCATGCAAGATTCGCCGGTGCCCACGTAAATTACGCTGGGGTCGGAGGGCGCAACGGCAATAGCGCCGATCGAGCGGATGTCGGTGCTGTCGGTGAGGGGAGTCCAATTCTCGCCGCCATTGGTGGTCTTCCACACGCCGCCGGCCACCGCGCCGAAATAATAAACATCTTCATTGCCGGCGACGCCGGCAACCGCGAGCGCGCGTCCTCCGCGCTGCGGGCCAACCGAGCGCCAGCGCAACGGCCTCCACTGAGCGGGGTCCAGCGATTGGGCCGCGGAAATGACCGCGGCGAGCATTACTAAAAGAACGATTCCGAAGAAAATGTGAACAGCACTCCACTTTTGCGATTTCATCGCGTACTTCCTCCCTAAATGTAGGTTTGCGGCAAGATTCTATCGCCAATAGTAGGAGGAGGGATACGTTTTTGTGCGGGCGTGAGGGGCATCCCCCGCGCTTCCCGCTTGCTCCCGTGGGCCGCTGGCGATAGCATCGCGCCAACACATTTCAAAGGAGCGTCCTGATGCTCAATCGCCGCAGCTTTCTAACTAGCGCCGCCGGACTTGCCGGAGCGGGCCTCGCCGGCGCGACTGTATTCAACAATTCACTTCTGGCGAAAATTGGCGCCGCGCCACGCGAACTTCCGCCGGACTCGCTGCTTCAAGCGGACGAAGACGCTTACTGGGCCGAACTGCGGAAACAGTTTCTGATTCCAGTGGACGAAGTGTATCTGAACGCGGGCACAGTCGGCTCGAGCCCCGCACCGGTGCTGAAGGCCGTGTTCGACGGCTACAACGAAACCGAAAAAATGGCCCAGGAGGACCCCGAGGACTACCCCCTGTGGGGATATGGCGCGCTGAACGAATTCCGCGCGCCGCTGGCCGCATTCATAGGATGCGGGACCGAGGAGATGGCGCTGGTACGCAACGCCACCGAAGCGAACAACTACGCCACCAACGGAATTGACATGAAGGCGGGAGACGAAGTCCTGACCACCGACCAGGAACATGGGAGCGGGTATTCGCCCTGGGAGCTGAAATCCAAGCGCTACGGCATCGTGATGAAAAAAGTGACCCTGCCACGCCCAGTGGAAAATCCGGCGCAGGTGCTGAATCTTGTTAACGACGCCATCACGCCGCGCACGCGCGTGCTTTTCTTCAGCCACATCACCACGGACACAGGAGTGGTGTTGCCCGCGAAGGAGTTATGCGCATTGGCGCGATCCAAGGGAATTCTGAGCGTGGTGGATGGCGCGCAAGTTGTGGGCATGATGCGGCTGCACATGCACGAGATCGGCTGTGACGTTTACACCTCCAGTCCCCACAAGTGGCTGGTGGCGCCGAAGGGCACGGGATTCCTGTTCGTCCGTGATGAGGTGGTGGATCGGATCTGGAGCACGGTGGTAACCGGGGGCTGGGACACGATGCATACCGTCGAGCGATTCCAGCATTTCGGCAGCGCCAATCTCCCCGCGCTGTGGGGTCTGCGCGCGTCGGTGGAGCTTGCCAATAAGATTGGAATGGAGCGTATTGAGAAACGGCATCGCCAGATGGCCGACTACATCCATGCGGAAATGATCAAGCGCGGAGCGCAGACAGTGACTTCACCCGACCCGGCGATGCGCTGCGCAATTGCGACGGTGAATGTGCCGCCCATTGACCGGATGCAGCTCGAAACGTGGATGTGGAAGACGCACAAGATCCGGATCCGCGGGAGCCAACCCTCAAAGTTGCGGCTGTGCACGCCGTATTACTTGCTGCGCCCGGATATTGACCGGTTCCTGGAAAAGTTCGACGCGTACAAGAGAGAGAAAAATATCGCGTGAGCCAGGGCCGAGTGGGAACTATCTTCGCGGGCACTTCCGGGTGGGCCTACGCAAGTTGGAAGCCGGGATTCTATCCGGCGGACCTCAGCAGCGCGAAATTTTTGAATTACTACGCAACGAGGCTGAATTCTGTCGAGGTGAACTACACCTTCGGCAGTATTGTCACCGATGAATTGCTGCGCACTTGGATCCGCGCGACGCCCACCCATTTCCAGTTTGCGATCAAAGCGCATTACTCCATCACGCATGTCAAGCGCCTGCGAAAAGCGGCCAGGGCCGCAGCCGAGTTTCTCGAAGCGATCGAACCGCTGCGCAAGGCGCGCAAGCTCGGTCCGGTATTGTTTCAGCTTCCGCCAAATTTGAAATGCGACTTGCCTCTGCTGAAGGCTTTTCTTGCGAAGTTGCCCCGACGCACGCGCGCTGCGTTTGAGTTCCGGCACACCTCGTGGTTTAGGGACGATGTGTACGACGCGCTGCGAAAAGCTCATGTGGCCCTTTGCCTCGCCGAAAGCCCCAAGATTGAAACGCCCGCTGTTCGCACTACAGATTTTTCCTACCTGCGTCTACGAAAGGACCTCTATCCGCCGAAGGCGCGCAAGGAGTTAGCTGAAAAAGTTGCCCACCTTAAGCGGCATGGCGATGTCTATGTGTATTTCAAACATGAAGAAACACCCGAAGGCGCGAAGTATGCGGAAAAGCTTCTAAAACCCACGGAGAAAGGCTAATCTGCAATTGGCTTGTGAAATTTCCGTCGAATAATTATTTAGCTAGGCTTGCTGCGCTGGACTTGGAGAAATTGACGGCGGAAGTGTTTCCGCCGCAGATCAGGACGCCAACGCGTTCGCCGGGCTGGGGCTGGTAAAGGCGTGAGAGCAATGCGGCGAAGGCCGCAGCGCCTCCCGGCTCGGCCACCACGCGCAAAACTTTCCAAAGAGATTCCTGGGCTTCCTGAATGGCTTGGTCAGGGACGAGAACCACACTTTTGACCAACGCTTGCGCCATGGGGAACATCAGTTCACCGACGCGCCGGGGAGCAAGCGAATCGGCGGCGATTCCACCGGCCTCGGAATCGACGGGACGTCCGGCGCGCAACGCGTTCGTCAACGTGGGAGCAGCTTCCGGCTCGACGCCCACAATATTTATCTTGCCGGAATACCAGGAAGCGACGCCGCCGATCAGTCCTCCGCCGCCGACGGCGACGAGCAATGTATCCAGGTCTGGGCTTGTTGCTCAAATTCCAGACCCACCGAGCCCTGCCCCCATAGAGTTTCCATCTGATCGTAGGCATGGACGGGAAGCGCGCCCGTCTCGGCGGACCAACTTTCGCTGGCGGCCAGCGCGTCGGCGTAGCGATCGCCAGTGATGACCAGCCGCGCGCCGTACCCGCGAATGCGTTCGATTTTTTCGGCCGAAGCGACTTTAGGAACGAAGATTTTTGCGGGCTTGCCCAATTTCATCGCGGCGTAAGCGACCGCCACCCCATGATTTCCGCCTGAGGCGGCGACCACGCCCGCCGCAGGAACCGTCCGCGTCAATAAATTTGCAAATGCACCGCGGGCCTTGAAAGAACCTCCATGCTGAAGCAATTCGAGCTTGAAAGTAAGTACGCCTGTAGTCAGGCCAAAATCACCGCTGTCCATTTCCAAGACTGGTGTCCGCCGCACGTAGGGCCGGATAAGCCGCTCGGTTTCGGCGATGCGCTCTCGATTGATTTCTGGCTTGGCCATACTCCAATTCCTCCGAACAAAAGCTTAGGTGATCACGCAAAGAACGCCAGCGAAGATATCCAAGCAATTTCGGTCAGGGAAAGTCTGAAGGAATCCAAGCATGGGCGCAAATCACTGGGCGCATCTGCTGCTGTGCCGAGGGAGCCAAAATGTCTCATGCCGTGAAACAGCTGCAAAGAGGTCTGCCGCTTACTGCGGAAAGAGTGGTGCCCAAGGAGGAATTCGAATCCCCACGGCCTTTCGACCACTAGAACCTGAATCTAGCGCGTCTGCCAGTTCCGCCACTTGGGCACATTGAGCAGCAACTACGAGGCATCAAAATGATGCCTGCCGTAGCTACCTTTGTCAACGCGAGGTGCAAAGTGGCCAGTTTCCGGAACGTCTGCCAAACGTCTGCGGCTCCACGGTGAACTCAATCATTGTGTTAAGATTTGCGCCAACGTGCTTCGGCTAAATTTTTCCGGCGGAATTCCCCAGGAGGAATTATGAGAAAGACTCGATTTCTACTTCTATGCCTTGCGATACCGCTCCTGATTCAAGTATGCGCGGCGCAGGACGCCGAAGGCTGCAAGGACTCCCCGCTCATCGGGCGCTTGCCGGGCGCCGTGATCAAGGATTGCAAGGATAAGGCTGATGACAGCTTCAGATTCACATTGGACGGCAACAAAACCCAAGTGGTCGAAGGCGAATTCCATCAGATCACCTACCAGTTCCCGAGCACCGCATCCAAGGCGCAGGTGGTTCGCAACCTGAATACCGCGCTCCGGAGAGCAAATTACACCATGGTCTATGACTCCGGGGACTACGGCGATTTCACGGGCCACATGGGCAAAACGTGGATTCAAATCGAGATCAGCGGCAGCGGCAAAATTACGGAAACTATTGTCGTTGAGACCCAGCTCACGCAGGACGTGGTCGCCAACGCGGCCGCGCTTTCGGGCGGCCTGACAACCAACGGCCATGCCGTGGTGAACGGAATCCTGTTCGACACGGGAAAGGCCGAGGTTAAACCGGAGTCCGCTCCGGCCCTCGAGGAAGTGGCCAAGCTGCTGAAACAGGATCCCAAGCTCAAACTTTATGTCGTGGGGCACACCGACAATGTCGGCGCCCTGGCTGCAAACATGGATCTCTCCAAGCGGCGCGCCGCGGCGGTGGTGCAGTTGCTCATCACGCAATACGGCGTGACCGCCGACCGCCTCCAGGCGTACGGAGATGGTCCGTATGCGCCAATCGCGTCGAACGACACCGAGGACGGGCGCACCGTCAATCGCCGCGTCGAACTGGTAAAGCAATAAAAGAACGGATCACGGCGTATTCAGAAAGTGAGCCGCCACCAGGCAACGCGGGATATGCGCGTGAGAGTCGCGCTGGTGTGCCCCTGCGGTGCTATAATCCGGCCAAATAGGGCCCCTTATCCTCACGCTTTGCCCGGACGGGACTCAATCCCGCCGGGGATGGGAGGATGCCGTGGAACAACTCACCTCGGGATGGCTTGGATATCTGACGCTGACGTGGGTGGTGATCACCGTACTTTGGATGATATTGCTCGCCTACCGCAGCATGCTGGCCAGTCGTGAAGAAGATCAGCTTTTCCTAAACAAAGGCGAAGCCCACGCCGCGGATGATATGCACGCGCTGGTGGGCAAGCTGGATAAGTTAACCAAGCCGATCTGGGCTTTGGGGATTGTCGCCGGAGCGCTGGTCGTGCTGATTATCTCCCTCTGGATATGGCAGGGGATGAAGGCCGGCACGATAGGCTAGCCGCAAGGCGGAATAAGTGTTTGACCGCCGGAGGCGGGCTAGGGAGTGGCTGTTTT
>DATNHU010000284.1:0-3564 GCA_035604795.1 Candidatus Limnocylindrales bacterium | reverse complement strand
ATGGGCAAACGAACGGACAGGAAGTCCAAGCCCATCCGCCCATCGAACAGCAAGGGAATGTGATTCGCGTTGGATACCAGGGCGAAGAATTAAACCACGTACAGATTAATTACACCATTTACGTTCCCGCAGAAACTGAATTGCGGGCACAAGTGGGGTCAGGCAGTCTTGATGTCAGTGGGGTGAAGGGGCCCGCGGTGCTCCACACTGGTTCTGGGCGAATCACGGTAATGGATATCAACGGGGATCTGGACGTGGAAACCGGGAGCGGCACCATCAATCTTACGGGCATCTCAGGCAGGGTTACAGCAACAACAGGATCGGGGCGAATCGAGCTCGATGGAATTGGCGGTGAAATCCGTGCTTCAACCGGATCAGGATCGCTGCGCATTTCCCGCAGTCCTGGACGTATCAACGGCCGGACTTCGAGCGGAGGCATTGAGGCCGACGGCGTTGCAGACGATCTGCACCTGACGACCGGCTCCGGCAGCGTGCACATTCAGGGGAATCCAACTCTTAGCAGCTTCTGGCAAATTCACACGGGATCGGGCAGCCTCACACTGGACGTCCCGTCCAACGCCAGCTTCAGGCTTCATGCTCTGGCGCACTCGGGCCGCATTGAAAGCGACATTCCCGTGATCATGGAGGAGCAAACGGGCCGCCGTGAATTGCGTGGACGGATAGGCAGCGGCTCGGCCAGTGTTGAATTGGAAGCCGGGTCCGGGTCCATTCATATCCGTTAACCCCAATGGCCGATTAGAGCTTCATCCAGCGTTCCGCGTTACAATAGTGGTCGTGCGTCCCAATTCCACCTTGACGAGGGCTTTGCTCGCCGCAGCGCTCTTTTCCGCTGCATGCCTGATCGCTTCCACATGCAATGCCTTCAGTGCCTTTGGTTTCCAGGAGCAGCCTCAGCAGTCTTCTCCACCCGCAAAGGCTGCTTCCAAGACAACCACGCCAATTCAGAAGAGTCCGCCGGCAACCACCGCCGGAACAAGACAACCCGCCCCGCCCGATCCCGAAGCTGAGTTGCAGATGGCCATCGAATCTGCGGGCACCGACCGCGCCGCGTTCGTCCGCAATTTGGAGGACTACCTCAAACGCTTCCCAAATTCCCCCCGTGACGCCGCAATTTATCGAGCGCTGGTCGAAGCGGAGCTTCAGCTCCACGAATCCGAGAAGGCATTGCAATACGCCGAACTAGCCGTCAAAGCCAGTCCGGATGATACTTCGTTGCTACTCTTAGCCGCGAATTTATTGGAAGGACAGGGCGGAGATGAAAGCCTGCAGCGGGCTATCGGCTACGTCAGCCAGGTCCTGGTCATTGTGGAAAAGACCAACATTGAAGATAAGCCCGCACGGGATTCCGAAGCCGAATGGCGCACCCAGCAAACAGGCGCGGAGATGACGCTTCACCTCATGCGCGGGAAATACCAGTCCGAACGCCATGCCTACGACGGTGCCATTGCGGATTTGCAGACGAGCTACAAGCTTTCTCCCAATCCAGCGGCGGCCATGGAGCTGGGAGAAATCGCCGAGCTTCAGAAGAAGCCGGACCAGGCCATCGAGCAGTATCTAATTGCCTTCGTACTCCCCTCGCAAGAAGGCGCCACGGTTGACCGCGCAGAAGTTCGCAAGAAATTGGGGAACATGTGGCAGCAGGCTCACGGCAGTCAGGCCGGTCTCGGTGAGCGAATACTGGAAACTTACGACCGGATAAACCAGCAGCCAAAATCATCGGAAGCAGATCCTAACCAGGGCGCCAAGGACCCTTTCTCATTTGTTCTGCGCCGCCCCGATGGAAGTGGATCATTGAAGATGGCTGATCAACGCGGCAAAGTGGTCGTGCTGGATTTTTGGGCAACCTGGTGCACACCCTGCCGCCAATCGGAGCCGATGCTTGAGCAGGTTGGAAAAATGTTTGCGAGCTCCAGTGACATCGTCTTCCTTGCTTTAAACAGCGAAGAAGATCGGACTCGCGTTGCGCCCTATCTCTCCAAAGAAAAAGTTGCCGGCACTCCGGTTTTCGCCGACGGCATGGATGAATTTATGGACGTCCGTTCCCTTCCCACAATTATCGTCCTCGACCGTGAAGGCAAGATATCCTACCGCAGCGAAGGAGTCGATCCCGATACTTTCGTCGCCAGCCTGGCCCAAGCCATTCTGCTGGCCGCCAAACCCAAATAGCACCTAACAAAATCCTTTGTGCACTCTCTAATTTTTCATTGTCTCAGTGGTGAACGGTTTTCCTAGCAGGTACACTACATCCGATCCGGCGCCTCAATCCCGAGCAGCCTCAACGCCCCTACTAACTGTCGTTCAACCATGTAGCACAGCATCAGCAAAAGGGCCTTCCGCTGTGGGTCCGGTTCCGACAAGATATGGTGCTTGTGATAAAAATTATTGAACGTCTGTGCCAACTCAAAACAATACTTAGCTACAAACGCCGGCTCCTGAGCTTTGAGCGCCGCATCCACTCGCGACTCCAACGACGCAGCCAACACCAGTAACTCCCATAGGCCGTCCCCGTGCGGAGAGCTAAGTAAAGCTCCGACTGTCGCCCCGCCCTTCAATAGTCCAGCCAATTCAGCAACCTCTGGAATGTCGCTCGACTCATCCCGCTGATCCGCTCCCTTCCTCCAAATTCCGCGAATACGCACCACCGCATACTGACAGTACGGCCCCGTCTCCCCCTCAAAGCTCAGCGCGTCTTTGAAATCAAAGGCAATAATCGTCGTGCGCGTAAACCGCACCATGAAGTAGCGCAACGCCCCAATCGCAATCGCTTTGGTGATTGCGCCTCGTTCCACATCACTCAATTCAGGATGCCTCTCATCGACTTCCGCGCGCGCCGCCGCCCCAAGTTTATCGAGCAGATCGTCCGCCTTCACTCCCAACCCTCTTCTTCCGCTGACTTCCACATAACTCCGCTTGGCATCCTCAGGCGAAAGTTCGTACCCCATCTCCGCGGCGCACCGCGGCGTCAGCGCCACAATCTCATAACTGAAGTGCACGGATCGCCCCGCCTGGTCCGCAAATCCCAGCGCGCGCAATCCCGCCACAACTATTTTCTGCAGATAGCTCTGCCGCGCATCGATTACGTTGTAAACCCGGCTGGCGTGTCCGAAGGACGGCGCTCCCGCCTCGCTCGCCTCCACGCGGCTGGTCCACACCACATGCCCGTCCGCAGTGGTATGAAACCGCGCGTAATTGAAATCCCGTCCCAGCAAGCCAAATTTCCAGAGCTGGTAGGCAATGTCCTTCCCCACATAAGTGACCGTGCCGTTCGAGCGGACAATAATCTTCGCGTCGTCATCCGCCGCCGCTTCGGCATTCTCCGCTCCGGATTGTTGCGATTCATTTCCATCATCGAGCTGCATCACCCAGCAACCCGCCGTTTTGCCCGCCGTCGAAAGATGTATCGCGCCACTGCGCCTCAAATGAGCAAAGGCCATATCCCAGAATTTCAGCTTCAGGATTTCGCTCTCGCGCGGCAAAACGTCATAGGTGACACCCAACCTGTCCATGGTGCGCAAGTGGCAGTGCACAATCGCATCGGAAACA
>DATNHU010000283.1:0-13234 GCA_035604795.1 Candidatus Limnocylindrales bacterium | reverse complement strand
CACACCTGCGATGCGAAGATTCTGGCGCGAGCCGTAATTGCATTGAACGAGCACGCCGACAGTGTAGCCGCCCAACTTCATATCAATTTTGCGCGAGGAGGTGCCGATGCCTCCTTTGAATTCATTGCAAACCATTCCTGTGCCACCACCGACATTGCCTTCGGAGACTGAGCCGGGCAGTGCGGAATCAATGGCGTTGAAGACGTCCTGCGGCGTTACGTGAAAACCGTTGATGTCGTTGAGCCAGCCGTCCCAGGTTTCCGCGACGACGGGAAGCGCCCACCAAACTTTCGTGGGGTCGGGCTGCTTGTGGTTGACACGCCACTGGATCACGGCGTCGCGGACCACTCCAACGCTGTGGGTGTTGGTAATCATGATGGGGCCTTCCAAGAATCCGGATTCTTCCACCCAAGTTGTGCCGGTCATTTCGCCATTTCCGTTTTGTGAAAACCAAGCAGCGAAAACGGGATTGCGCATGGAGTCTTTGCCCGAGGGGAGGATAGCGGTGACGCCGGTGCGTACCGGACCAATTCCAATTTGGAGATTCCCTTCGCCGGAAATGAGGGTGGTGTGTCCGACGGTGACGCCCGCGACGTCCGTGATGGCGTTGTATGGGCCGGTCGTTCCGTCGAAAGGGACGCCTAGGTCGCGGGCGCGTGGTTTGGGGATGGGTTGTTGAGCGTGGAGAGACAAAGATAGGAGAAGAATTGAAAGAAGTGGAGTGAGAAGGAGAGAGAATAGTCTTCGCGCAATGGTCATAAATTTTCTCCTGTCAAAATGGACTAGATAATTCTGAAAATGAAGATGGGGATTCAGGATTCGTCTCCGGGTCGCGAAGAATATACACTCGAACGAGCGAAGGCGAAAATATGGAATGGCGGGAATACCATGAGTTTACGAAACATACTGCGGAGCGGCTGCGACGCGCGCGGCATTATCTGGATTGGGCGAACATACCCAATCCGTTCCGTCATTATGAGGGTGTGCCGGTGCTTGACTTGCCGGCGGACCCTCCTGCTCCTGAAATTCCGGCGCTGAAAGTGATGAATGGCGAGTTGGGAATTACACAAGCCAAAGACGGTGCGGCTTTTCTTTCACAGTTGATGTTTTATTCGGCAGCGGTCAGCGCAACGAAGCGGGCGGCGGCAAGTACTTATGCGCTTCGCGTTAATCCTTCCTCGGGAAACCTTCATCCAACGGAATTTTATTTTTGCTCGCGCGGGCTAATTGGATGGGCTGATGGGCTTTACCATTACCGGCCTTCTATGCACATGGCGGAGCAGCGGGCGCTGGGGGATTTCAGGGGCCGAATGGAGGGCAGCGATGCTCCGCTGGTGTTTGTGCTGACCAGCATTGCCTGGCGGGAGGCGTGGAAATATCGCGATCGGGCGTACCGGTATTGCCTGCACGATATGGGACACGCGTGGCAGTCGCTGACGCTGGCAGCGCGAGCGATGGGATGCGAGAGCTATGCGGTGGGTGATTTTGCGGATGACGAAGTGTCATCAACCTGTGCGGTGAATGGAGACGAGTGGCCGATGATGATTGTGGCGCTGCGCGGGAGGCCGATTCCAGTGGAAATGAGAGTGCCAAGCGAAACGGAATTTTATGGCGGGAATGCAAATCGGCTTTCGGAAGAGGTCGTGCCTTATCCACGGATCGAAAGGATGCATGCGGCTACCAAGGTGCGTGTGGAGAGTCCTCCAGAATCGGTCGCAAGCGCCGAACAGGATGGGCACGGAGAAATCGGCTTGCCGACGGCCATCGGGGGCATCAGAACCTTTGGCGAAGTGGTGCGAATGCGCCGGTCGGCGCTGGATTTCAGGGGAGGGGACGAATGGATGACCTTGTCACAACTCGGGGCAGTTATGAAGGGTGCGGGCAAGCCGTTGTTTGCCGATTTCGTTAGGCAGAGATTCGTGCAGCTATATCTCTATGTACACCGCGTGGTGGGCTTGGCGCCTGGTGTTTATCGCTACTGGCCGATGCACGCGGAGTTGGAAGCGATGAAACTTGGAGACCAACAAATAGCGGCTGCGGCACTAAGCCTTGGGCAGGAATTGGCGGGGAATGCGTGCGTGGCGTTTTCGATGATCGGCGATTTTGAAAGCGCCACGCGAATGTTTGGGGATCGCGGCTACCGGTACGTGCACTTCGAGGCGGGGGCGATTGGACAAAAAATGTATCTGGCCAGCGAGGCGGTGGGACTGCGGGCTACGGGGATTGGCGCGTTTCTTGACGATGAAGTGCACCGATATCTGGGGATTGCACCTGGGCTGGGGCAAGTGGTGTATCACTTCGCGATTGGGTATCCGGTACCCGACCCGCGGCTGGGGGCGTGAGCGAAAACTGCTCGATTCGCGGTGAGTCTTTTTGGGGTGCCAATCCGTATAACAGGGTGCGATGATCGGGCACGCAGCACTCGCGTGGGAGGGGCCGGTGGCGGTGGATACCGAGGCAGTACGGTTGCGCCGCGGGGACCCGCAAGCACTTGTATCGCTGCTGGAGCGCTATCAGCACAGGCTATACCGGTTCCTGGTGCGCATGGTGCATGAGCCGGAGACTGCCGAAGACCTGTTTCAAATGACCTGGATGCGGGTGGCGGAAAACTGCAGGCGATTCGATCCGAACCGCGGAATCGAACCGTGGCTTTTTTCCATTGCGCGGAACCTGGCGATAGATCATTTGCGGCGCGCGCGGCCGGAAAGTCTGGACGAGCCGCTACCTTCGGGCGACTCGCGCGCTGAAATGATGGCCGGGAAGCAGGCGAGCGCCCTGGAAATGTTGATGGGCGAGCAGCGGACCAGCCGGCTGATAGGGGCCATCGGGGAGCTGCCATCGATTTACTGTGAAGTGATCACGCTGCGATTTGAGGAAGAAATGAAGCTGGAAGAGATTGCCGAGGTGCTGGACATTCCTCTCTCGACGGTGAAGACGCGGCTGCGACGGGCACTGGACGCGCTACGAGGGAAATTGGAACACCGTCTGCCGGGCGGCGAGTTGCCGGGCTGGGGGCCGCAATGAATAGGAAGTTGACGGAGCACGAAATCACGCGGGAGCGTATGGCGCTGGCGGTGGCCGGGGCGCTTGATGAAAACGAGGAGCGCGAGCTAACAGCGCATCTTTCGGCCTGCAACGATTGCGCTGTGGAATTCGACCGCTGGCGTGAACTGGCGGGAGCGATGCGGAGATTGCCGACGCCTCAGGCGCCACCGGCGATGGTAGAACGATCGCGAACGCGGATGGTGGCGCATCTGATGGCGCGGACGGAGCAGCGTGCGAATCATCGCGCCATGGCCTGGCTGCTATTGTTTGCGTGGACCACCACACTGGCAACCTGGCCGATTCTGCGATTTGTGAGCAGCGGACTATCGAGCTTTCTGGATGTGAGCTTTCAACATACGTGGCACCTGCTGATTGGCTATACCGTTCTGAGCTGGATTGCCGCAGCCGCGATCGCGGCTGTCCTTGGGCTGCAGCATCGGCGGGAAAGGAGCCTGGCATGAACACACTTAACGAGAAATTCTCCCAACCACAAGGAGTTGGAGCCAATGCGAATGGGGGCGTGTTTTTGCGGAACCTGGAGATGATCCGGCCGGCGGCATGGGCAATCGCGGCGGTTGCAATCATTGGATTGTGGTGCGTGTTCTGGTTCGCGGTGATTCCAGGCGACCCGAAAATGAGCGAACTGCCGGCTGCCCTGACGGCTTTGATCGCTTTGGCACCGGGCTCGTTCATGGCGGCTTTGGTTCTGCTGATTGGGTTCGTGTATGTGGACGCCAAGCGGCGCGGGATGCGTTACGTGATGTGGACGCTACTGGCCATGTTCGTGCCGAACGCATTCGGATTAATTCTGTACTTCATATTGCGCGATCCTCTGCCGACGCCGTGCCCGAAATGCAACTTTCTGGCACGGGGAGGATTTTCTTTCTGTCCAAATTGCGGGGCGGAACTGCTGCGGGCCTGCCGCATGTGCCACAAGAAAATCGAACTGGGATGGACGAATTGCGCGTACTGCGGGTCCCCCATCGCGAGTCAGGTTCAGAAACAGCCCACGTCGTAATATCCGGCGCCCCCGGGCTCGTGCCCGGGAGCGACCTTCCCGATGTGCTAGCATCCAATCAACATGAGCCGTGACGTTTTTATTGTGAGCGCTGTGCGCACGCCGATTGGAAAATTCGGCGGCGCGCTGGCGGAGCTGACCGCAGCGGATTTGGGCGTGCATGCAGTTCGTTCGGCGGTGGAGCGCGCGTTTGGAGCGGCGCCTCCAGCGCGTGTGCCGGGCGAACCTGCGAGCGAGGCGGTGAAACATTGGAAGGCCGCATGGCATATAGATGAAGTGATTTTCGGAAATGCGCGTGCGGCGGGAGTGGGGCCGAATGTGGCGCGGCAGATTGCCTGGCGATCAGGGCTGGGCGATGACGTGCCCGCGTTCACGGTGAACATGGCGTGCGCGTCGGGATTGCGGTCAATTTTGCTTGGCTGGCAGCAGATCAAAACGGGCGAAGCGGAGATTGTGGTGGCCGGCGGTACGGAATCCATGAGCCGCGTGCCCTATCTGGTGGATGCGCGCTGGGGACTGCGCATGGGCAATCAGCCGCTGACGGATGCGATGTATCGCGACGGGTTCATGTGTCCGATGGCGAAGATGGTGATGGGAGAGACGGCGGAGCTGCTCGCGGAAAAATATAGGATTTCGCGCAAGGAGCAGGACCTGTTCGCATTTGAAAGCCAGCGGCGGGCCGCGGCGGCGGAACGAGGAGGCAGATTCCGCGGGGAAATTGCTGTGGTGGGGCGGGTGGACAAGAAAGGCAAAGCCATTTCGATTTATGGCGATGAGCACGTCCGTGGAGATGTGACACTCGAGGTGTTGGCCAAACTGACGCCCGTTTTCGCGGCAAGTGATGGAGCGAAGGGCACGATCACAGCGGGAAATTCCAGCGGAATTACGGACGGGGCGGCGGCAGTGGTCCTGGCCAGCGGCGAACGAGTGCGCGAGTTAGGATTAAAGCCGCTGGCGAGGATTCACGATGCGAGTACTGCGGCAGTAGATCCGAGGGAGATGGGGATTGGGCCGGTTCCCGCAGTGCGCAAGCTCGAGAAGCGCAGCGGGTGGAAGCTGGCGGATTATGCGACCGTGGAATTGAATGAAGCATTTGCGGCGCAGGTGATTGCGTGCGATCGTGAGCTGGAATTCGACCGCGCACGGCTGAATCCCAATGGCGGGGCGATCGCGCTGGGCCATCCCATCGGCGCGACCGGAGCGAGGATAACGGCCACCCTGGTACACGAATTGCAGCGCCAGAAGGGGCCGCGGAGGGGTCTTGCTACCTTGTGTGTATCCGGCGGGATGGGCGTGGCAATGGCTATTGAAGGCGTGTGACAATAAGGGCATGGCAGAAGAATTCCAGAACGAAGTATTGATAGCTCCCCGGGTCGTACCAGAACCCGAAAATTTCAAATTCGTGCGGTACCGGCAGGAAGGTGAGGTGGCGCGGCTCACGCTAGACCGTCCAGAGCACAACCTGCTGCACGAGGCGATGCTGCGCGAACTCTCATCGGCCTTCGAGCACGTTGGAAGTCAAAGAGACGTCAAGCTGGTGGTGCTGGATTCCGCATGCAAAGTCTTTTGCGGCGGGATTGACCTGGGCGAGTACACGCGGCAAAGAGTTTTCCAGGTGCTGGACGCGTTTGAAGGGACTTTCTTAATGATGCTGGCAACGGGAAAGCCGTTGCTGGTGGTGGTGAACGGGCCGGCCGTGGGCGGCGGCGCGGAGTTGGCGGTGCTGGGCGATCTAGTGATCGCGACTCCGCGGGCAAAATTTGCCCAGCCGGAAATAACCATTGGAGTGTTTCCTCCGCTTGCAGCGACAGTGCTGCCGCACCTGATTGGGCCGAAGCGCGCGCTCGAAATGGTGCTGACCGGTGAAGCCATCAGCGCGGAACGGGCGCTGGAGATGGGGTTGGTCAATCGAGTGGTGCCCGAAAAAGATCTCGCGGCGACTGTGAACGCGATGATCAAATTGATCACAGCGCAATCGGGGCCGGTGCTGAGCATGGCCAAGCGTGCGGTGCTGGAGGGTATGGGGCTTCCGCTGCGGGAGGCTTTGCACAACGCCATGACCATTTTTCTGAATGAGCTTTACGGATTGGAAGATTCGCAGGAAGGGCTGAGGGCGATTATCGAGCAGCGCAAGCCTCAATGGAAAAACCGCTGAATAGGACGTAACGAATCGGATTTTCCGCGCGTTGATAGAATAAGGATTGCAATGGGCCTACCTCCACAGATCCCGCCAGTAGATCCGT
This sequence comes from Candidatus Limnocylindrales bacterium, assembly GCA_035604795.1. Taxonomy (GTDB): domain Bacteria; phylum Acidobacteriota; class Terriglobia; order Acidiferrales; family UBA7541; genus DASTCZ01. Next base: position 6,928 of record DATNHU010000283.1, on the reverse strand, counting down.
CACCAGATTCAAAAGACGAAGAGAAATTGCAGGAAGTAGAGTTGTGCGCATCCGAGTCACGTTCGCTCGATGTATCGAACGAGGAGCCGATTCGTGCAGAACCGAATCCAGGGGAGGCAGCGCCATCCGAAAGTATCCCTTCGGAAACGATCCCTCCGGATGTCGTTCTCACTGGGGGTGATTTTCTGAGCGAAGACTCGCTTGGCGCCGATGAACGGGCCAGGCTCCTTAGGCGCTTGCGGTGGGTGGTTGTTGCCGCTGTCCTGTCGTTCACCGTGGTGAGCTGGATGCTGGTGCGGAGCATGGGCCGGGGAGAAGTTGCACCGCGAGGGTCAGACGCCGCGGCGGTGGTGCGCGTGGAGCTTGGCGCGCTGGCGAGTGGTGACTTGCAATCCGCGTATGACCAGCTTTCCGAGCGCTACCGCAAAGAAGTTTCGTTTGAGGCTTATCATCAGCTGGTGATCACGCACCGCCGAGCGTTCCTGACGAAACGGTACCGTGTGACACGGCTCGAGGAACACGGGGACAAGTCGGTTCTGGAGGCGGAATTGACTTCCTCGACCGGACAGCACTATTTGGCGCGATTTACGCTGGTGAATGCGGCCGGGCGGTGGTGGATTGATGATTTGCACTGGAACCTGCAGGGCGGCGACAATTTGACGGAAACTTGAGCTGTCTGACGAAACGATCCTGCCGGGATTTGGAACCCTTCTAAGAAGCCCGTCCCTGAATTGACATGATGGAATTGCGAGCATAGACTGCATTCGAGTTTCCGCAGGCGCGGAACTAAATGGGGGAAGGCCGTGAAAATCGGCCGCGGTCCCGCCACTGTGATCGGCCTGAAGAGTAGATTTTGGCCGTCAGTCAGGATACCCGCCGCGCCGCCGCTGACGCGCTCTTCGCGAGAAGGGGTGCGGCTGGAGGCCCCATTTTCTCGTGGGGCTTTTTTATTTGCGGGACGGTCGGAAAATATTTTTCGAGTGATGCGGACATTGATTTTAAAACGCTCCCACGGCATGGGCTGGCGACGTTTGGCGCTGGCGCTGGCACTATTGGTATGGGCGCAATTCCCTGCCGGGGGCCAGACCTCACCTTCGCAGCAAACAAATGCAGAGAGGGACAAGACCACGCCATTGGCGCCGCGGATGGTGACCGATGAAGTGGGGAGGCACGTGGAAATTCCGCAGCCGGTGCGCCGTATCGTGTCGCTGGCGCCCAACGTGACGGAAATGATTTATGCGCTGGGGGCGGAGAGCCGGTTGGTGGGGGATTCCGATGCCTGCGACTATCCCCCGGACGCGCAAAAGAAAACGAAAGTGGGCGGGCCGTTTACGCCAAATCTGGAACAAATTGTGGCGCTGAAACCCGACCTGGTGCTGATCGCGGCGAACTCGGGCAATCGCAGGGAGACCGCGGACGCCCTGGACCTTTTGCATATCCCGACATACGCGACAAACGCCTTTACGATTGAAGATATCCTGAAATCCATTGTGGATCTGGGGGATGTGATCGGTGCTACAGAGCAGGCGCGCACGGTGACGGCTTCCATGCGGGCCAAGATGGACCAATTGCGCACGAAGCTCGCTGATACGAAGCCTGCGCACGTTCTTTTCGTGATCTGGCAGGAGCCGCTGATTTCCATCGGGAGAAATACTTTTTTGGCGGATGCGTTGCGGCTGGCGGGAGCGGAATCCATCATTGACACACGTCAGGATTGGCCGCACGTAAACATGGAGGAAGTGGTTCATCTGCAGCCTGAGTATCTTGTGTTCGCGCCGGACCACAGCAGCGAGATGGCCACCCATCTTGCGGCCCTGCGCAGCACGCCGGGCTGGCGAGACTTGAAGGCAGTGCAAGAGAATCGAGTGGCGGTGGTGAGCGACGCGATCAACCGTCCGGCCCCAAGATTGATTGATGCGGTAGTGGAGCTGGCCCGCCAATTGCATCCGGAAGCCTTTGCGAATGCGCCATGCGGCGGGGGTGCATCGCACGCAAATGGCAAGGCGAGATGAGGACGCTCACTCTAAACCGGTTGCTGTGGATTTGTGGGGCGCTGCTGGCCGTACTGTTCGTGGTGGTGGTGCTGGCGCTGAAGGTGGGGGCAGTGCCGATCTCGATGACCGATCTGGCCTGGAATCTTGTGCGGGTGATTGTCGGGCGCGACACACAATTGTCTTCTGAATACGGGCTGATTATTTTTGGCCTGCGGTTGCCGCGAATCGTGCTGGGAATCTTCGTTGGAGCGGCGCTATCCGTCTCAGGGGCAGGCTTTCAGGCGCTGTTGAGAAACCCGTTGGCTGATCCCTACGTGCTGGGAGTATCGAGCGGCGGATCCTTTGGAGCCATTTTGGCGCTGATATTCCTGCCCTACATGCCGCTGGTGACGCCGCTGGCTGCATTTGTTGCGGCCACCGCCACGGTGGCGATGGTATTTTTTTTGGGCCGGCGCCAGGGACAGCTGGACAACACGACGCTGTTGTTGGCGGGGGTGATTACGAACTCCTTCTTTTCGGCGGTGATTATTTTTTTGATGACCACCCTCAAGGGAGGCGAAGACCGCGGAATGTTGTACTGGTTGATGGGGGACCTTTCGACACCGCTGGCGGCGAGCGTTCGCTGGATGTTTGGCCTGGGGCTGATCATCGGGATTGGCGCGATTTACACGACAGCGGCGGATTTGAATCTGATCACCATGGGTGAACGGGAGGCCATGCACCTTGGCGTGGATGTGACGCGGGTGAAACTGGTGGTGTATGTGTCGGCATCTCTTCTGACGGGACTCGCTGTATCGGTGAGCGGCGCAATTGGATTCGTGGGATTGTTGGTGCCCCACGCGATGCGGTTATTGTTTGGATCCGATTACCGGGTGCTGATTCCCACGTCGGCGATCGGCGGCGCAATCGCGGTGGTTGTGGCAGACACGCTGGCGCGAAAGGTGGTTGCGCCGACGGAACTGCCGGTGGGGGCGGTACTGGCAATTTTTGGGGCGCCGTTTTTCCTGTATTTGTTGCGGCGGAGGCTGGCATGAGCGGAACCGAAAATTACGTGAGCATTGAGGTGGCGCGAGGCACGGAGAAACAAACGGCTGCGACCGTGCGGCTGAGCGTAGAGCAGGCCAGTTACGCGTACCACTCGCGCGGAAATACAGCACCAGTATTCACTCTGGCGGCGACAACTTTCTCGGCGCGGCAGAGGGAGATCGTCACCATCCTGGGGCCGAACGCGAGCGGCAAGTCCACATTGTTGAAGTTGATTGCCGGGGCGCTCGAGCCGCTCTCCGGGCGAGTGGAGCTGGAGGGGTTTGAGACTTCGCGGCTGGATGCGCGAACGCGGGCGCAGCGCATCGCGATGGTACATCAGGAAAGCCAGTTGCTGTTCCCCGCGCGCGCCTGGGAATATGTGTTGCAGGGCCGCCATCCGTACGGGCGCATGCTGAGATTTGAAACCGAGGAAGATGTAAACATCGCGGAAAACGCCATGGCGCAAGTGGGCGCAAAACATTTGCGCGACCGATGGATGCACGAAATTTCCGGCGGAGAAAAGCAACGAGTGATTCTGGCGCGGGCGCTGGCGCAACAGCCACTGTTGCTGCTGCTGGATGAACCAACGCTACACCTGGACATCGGGGCGCAGGTGGATTTGCTGGAGCGACTGAGGCAGCTCGCGGCGGAGAACCGGTACACGGTTGTGGTGGTGACGCATGAACTGAGCCTGGCGGCGGAATTCGCCGATCAGGTGGTCCTGATGCACAAAGGCAAGTGCTTGCGCGTGGGGACTCCCGCGGAAGTTTACCGACGGGATTTGCTCGAACAAGTTTTTGAGGCGCCGCTCGATGTGGATCTGGGGCCGGAGGGACGGCCGCGGGTACACATCCGCGGAGCAAAGCCCCCAGGATAGCGGCGTAAGTGAAATTTGTTCATTTGAATTGAAGCTGAATTTTCGGCGGTGCGGGAGCTAATTGGAAGGTTGCTCCGGCGCTGCATTCATCAACCGCGGACCCCGCGCACGGGAAGACGGTGAAACTCCGTCGCCGCCGCGCGACTGTAAGGCGACTTTTTGGGGAGCCGCGCCACTGTCCGTACCGGTAAGCGCTCGCTTGCTGGACGGGTGGGAAGGCGCCGCTCATTGATCTGCCGCCAAGCCAGGAGACCGGCGGGATCCGCACCCCAGGCACGTAGTGGCCATCGCGCCACCACGGCGGGGGAACCTTTATCTTCCGCGCGAGAGGAAGAGGAGGAGAGACCATGACGATTCGCCTTCCCTTGTTTTTGAAATCCCTTCTAATTTGTTTCTTGGCTGGTGGTGTGTTGTTGAATGGTGCGGAGTTGGCTGCGCAATCACCGGATTCCGGGACGATTGCCGGCGTTCTGGTGGATCCGAGCGGGCGGGCGGTTGGCGGCGCGCGGATTATCGCCAGGCAGAAAGCGGCGGGGCAAAATGCACCTGCGATAGCTGAAACGCAGTCGCGAGATGACGGGAGTTTTGCACTGACAGTCCCACCGGGCAAGTATAGTGTGACGATCACGCAGGACACTTTTGCGAAGTCGAACCACGATTTGGAGGTTGTCGCCGGGCAAAAAGTCGAGTGGAATCTAACGCTGGAGATTGCGCCGCTTTCGGCCAGTGTGATTGTGACGGCGCAAGCGCAGCCGGCAGAGGCAAGCAACAGTACGATTCCCGTGACCGTGGTAACGCGCGAAGAAATCGACCAGCAAGCGGCAATATCGCTGCCGGACTTGCTTTCCACACTGCCCGGATTCAGTCTTGCGCGGACCGGCCCAGAGGGGGGACAGGCAACTCTGTTTCTCGACGGCGCGAATTCCAATCATGCAAAAGTATTGCTGGACGGAGCCCCGATGAATGGCTCAGGCGGCTTCATCGATTATTCAAACATGGCGCTCGACAACGTGGACAAAATTGAAGTCATCCATGGAGCAGAAAGCGCGATATACGGATCCGACGCGGTTGCCGGCGTTATCCAGGTTTTCACGCACCGTGGGGAGACACGCACTCCTGAGTTAGACGTGGAGGGCGACGGTGGATCGTTTTCCACGGGGCACGGCTCGGCGCAGGTCAGCGGACTGCTCGGACGGCTCGATTATGACGCCGGGACATCCTATCTCTCAACCGTGGGACAAGGGCCGAACGATTTCTTCTACAACCGCGGGCTATCGGGGAATATCGGCTACAAGTTTTCGGACACAGACACTCTGCGCATTGTGGTTCGGAACAACACCAGCGATGCCGGCATTCCGGGGCAGACACTTCTCATTCCGCCCGATCTCACCCAGGACAACAATTTGCACGACTTCTTTGCCAGCGCGGTTTGGAATTTCCAGACTGGCGCACACTGGAACTGGCGGGTGAGTGGAAACGAAGCGGACCTGCGCGGAGTGGATACGGAAACGAATCCAAGTTTTCCTTTTGTCGACAGGGACCAATTCAATCGCGCGGGATTCACGGTGCAAACGACCTACGTTTTCCGAAACGCCGCTTTGACCGGAGGCTACGAATACGAGGTGGAAAACGGATTTCCGAGTGCGCTGGGCAGCAGCGTCCATGTCCGCCGAAACAATATGGGCGGATACCTGGACGGCAAATGGCAAGTGACCAGGCGACTGACGCTGAACGCAGGCGCTCGCGCGGAAGACAATGCCAGCTTCGGGACGCGGGTGGTGCCACGCGCGGGCGCCGCATACCTGTTGCGCGCCGGGGCCGGGTTCTGGGGCGATACGCGAATTCACGCGTTTTACGGCCAGGGAATTGTCGAGCCGCGACTTGATCAATCTTTCGGCACAGACCCCTGTTTCCCCGGCAATCCAAATCTACGCCCGGAGGAAAGCCGAACGGGGAGCGCGGGGATCGATCAATCGATGGCCTCCGGACGCTTGGTTTTGTCGGCGGATTATTTTTACAACCAGTTGTACAACGTGATCAGCTTCGGATTCTTAAACAATCCGCCGCCCAGCTGCATTTTTGGCGCCGGAACTTTTTTCAATACGGACTCGGCGCGGGCGTTTGGCGGGAACATTTCCCTGAAGGCGCGACCCACGCGATGGCTCAGCCTGGCGGGAAATTATTCCTACGATGACACCAAAGTTCTCGCCTCGCCCAATGCTTCCGATCCGGCGGAACAGGTAGGGAACCGGCTGCTGCGCCGGCCGCTTAATTCAGGGAGCGTGATCCTAAACCTCGAGATGGGCAGACTCAACGCAAACGTCGCGGGATATTTCGTTGGGCCGCGGACGGACAGCGCCTTCCTTCAATTCCTGGGAATCGATACGGTTCAGATGCCCAACCCCGGCTACGCACGGTTCGATGTGGCCGCGTCGTATCGCGCGCAAAAACATGTAACGCTTTTTGTACGCGCGCATAACTTGTTGAACAGGCAATATCAGGACGCGCTGGGCTATCCCGCGCTGGGGCGCGAGATACTCGGCGGACTGAAGCTGCGATTTGGAGGGGAGTGACGGCGTGCCGGAACCCGTGCTGTTTTGCTGGAGCGGAGGCAAGGATAGTTGTCTGGCGCTCCATGAATTACGACGCGAGCCACTGCGCGAAGTGGCCGCGTTGCTGACCACGGTCACAGAAATGTACGACCGGATCAGCATGCACGGTGTCCGCCGCGAGTTGCTCGAGCGGCAGGCGGCGGCGCTGGGCTTGCCGCTCGAGATCGTCACGATTCCACCGAAATGCGCAAACGCAGATTATGAAGCCCGCATTGAGGCGGCGCTCCTGAAATGGAAGGAGCGCGGGGTGAGCTTGGTGGCTTTTGGCGATATTTTTCTGGAGGATTTGCGAACTTACCGCGAAGAAAATTTAGCGCGCGCGGGCATGCAAGTTGTTTTTCCGCTTTGGAAGCGGCCGACGCGGGAGCTGGCGGCGGAGTTTATCTCTTTGGGATTTCGGGCGGTCACAGTATGTGTGG